>JBAXTC010000121.1:0-14399 GCA_037130375.1 Verrucomicrobiota bacterium
GTTGCATTTCGTCCAGGAAGGCCTGCAACAGCGCGGAGGTCTTGCCGCGCCACATCACGCCGAGGATGACGGGGGCGAAGTCCGGCAGCGGCACTGCCCGCGCGTTGGGCGAAAGCTTTGCTTTGGGCACTTGCACCGAAAGGCCGATGCCGAACCCGTTGGCTACGTAGGTCTCGATCAAATCCAGCGAGCTGACTTCAATGTTCGGAAACCAGTCCACGCCCAGCCGGCTCAGACCCTGCTGGAAGTTCTTGCAGACGGCCTCGGCGGCGGGAAGGCAGATGAGCGGCTCCTCGATTTTATCCCGCTGCCAAAGCTGGTCGGCGGCGGTGACCGGGCTGCTTTTGTGTACCAGCAAAACCAGCGGCAATTCGGCCAGGGCCACGGAGCGCAGTCCGGAGGCCGGCTTCTTCTCAATTGCCGTCACCGCTAAATCCAGCTCCTCCTTTAGCAGCAGGCCCTCGAAGTCCTGCGGGTAGCCCTCGCGCAGCGAGATTTTCAGGTTAGGAAACCGCTTCCGCACGCTTTGGAATACATCCGGCAAATGGTCACGGAGCACCATGGTGGACGCGCCGATGCGGATTTGCCGCGCTTTGCCGCCCTGCAATTCGCTGGCAATGAGGTTGAGGTTGGCGAAGAAAGGCTGGATAAACTGGTAGAGCTTTTCGCCGGGGGGCGTCAGCGCGAAGGGCCGCCGCTGAAACAGCGTTACCCCCAGGTATTCCTCCAACTGCGCGACCTGCCCGCTGACGGCCGGTTGTTGAATGCCATAGGGAATGTTCCGCACCGCCTCGGTGATGCCGCCGTGGCGGGCCACGTAGTAGAAGAGCTCCAGATGATGAATGTTCATGGCGTCCTGACTCAGCCCTAGCCAGACTGGTGCTCACCGTTGCACCGCAGGCTGAGCCCAAACCGAGGCTCCGCCGAAGGCCGTTGGCTTCTCACGCAGCGTAGCTTGCGCAAATGCGCCGGCAGGCGCAATGTTGAAATGCCGCCGCTTCACTTGTGGACCCGATAGACGAGGAACATTTCGTCGCCATGCCGCCGGGCGGACTGGAGTTCCAGTCGGGCCGCGCGGGCCAGGCTGCCGGCGCCTAAGCCGTCGGCAATCGTAGGCGCGGCCCGACCGCCAAAGATGTTCGGGCAAACGGTCAGGTGCAGTTCGTTCACGAGGCCGGCGCGAAAGAGGGCGTCGTTGAGCTCGCCGCCGCCTTCGCAGAGGAGGCGTTTGACGTGCCACTGGTGGCCCAGCCAGCGCAGCGCGCGGGGGAAATTGATTTCCTTCGCGCCACAAATCTTGACTTCGGTGGCGACGGCGCGGAGTTGCTTCAGGCGGGCCTTGGTCGTGCGGCGAGTGGTCAGGATGATGATCGGCGAGTCGCCGCGCTGGAAGATTGTGGCGTTGGGGTTGACGCTGCCGGAGCGGCTGACGATGATGCGCAGATTGAATTCCGCCAGGCCGTGCCGCAAGCGCAGGCGGCGGTATTTGGCGGGGCCGGGTCCCAGGGTGACCGGGTTGGAATCCACGGTGCGCGCGCCGGCCATCACGGCGTCGGCAGTGGCGCGCAGTTCGAGAAGGTGCTCCTGGTCGCGCCGGCTTCCGAAGGAGGAGACGAGCCGATTGGCGGTGGCGATCTTCCCGTCGGCCGTCATCGCCATGTTGACCAGGACGAAGGGTAGGGGAGTGGCTGCTGGAGGGCGGATGGTGGAGGGTTTCATAGGATAAGCATCGCGTCGCCATAGCTGAAGAAGCGATAACGCTCGCGGATGGCCGCGGCGTAAGCGGATAAAATCACCTCGCGTCCCTGGGTACCTCTGGGCGCAGCGAACGCGCTGACGAGCATCAGGAGCGTCGAGCGGGGCAGGTGGAAATTGGTCAGCAGCGCGTCGGCGATCTTGAAATCATAGGGGGGGGAAATGAAGATGCGGGTCTTGCCGGCGCCGGGGACAAGCCAAGGGAAGTCCGAAGTCCGAAGTCTGAAGTCCGAAGCGGGGCCTCCTGAGTCCGAAGTGCGGCGCGGCGGCTGCGTGGGGTTGGCGAGACTTTCCAGCACACGGGCGGTGGTGGTGCCGACGGCGATAACGCGGCGGCCGGCGGCTTTGGCTTCGTTGATGGCCCGCGCGGTTTCCTCGCCCAGCTCGTAACGCTCTTCATGCATGGTGTGGGCGGCGATGGTTTCGGCTTTCACCGGGGCGAAAGTGCCCAAACCGACGTGCAGCGTCAGAAAGCAAACCTGCACACCGCGTGCGGCGATTTCGGCGAGCAGCGATTCCGTGAAATGCAATCCGGCGGTCGGGGCAGCGACCGAGCCGGCGGGCCTGGCAAAGACGGTTTGGTATCGTTGCCGGTCCTGCATGGTCCGGCTAGCTTCCGGGCGAACGATGTAAGGAGGCAAGGGGACCTCGCCCAGGTCATCGAGCAGGTCGGCGAGGTTGGGCGCAACCGCGAAGCGCAAGCGCCGATGGCCTTCGTCATTCGTGTCAAGCACCGTGGCGCGCACGGCACATGGCTGCCCCTGCGCATCCAGGAGAACAATCTCTGTTCCCACGCGCGCCCGTTTGCCCGGACGCAGCATGACCCACCAATCGTTGATCGCGTTCTCGGCGAGCAGGAGGATTTCAAACTTGCCGCCCGTGTGGGCATTCATGCCGCGGAGGCGAGCGGGGATCACGCGGGAGTTGTTGAGCACCAGCAGATCGCCCGAGCGCAAGTATCCGGGCAAGTTGTGGAACGTGCGGTGCTCGAGCTGTCCGGACTGACGATGCAGGACCAACAACCGGGACTGGTCACGTTGAGGTGCGGGCACTTGCGCGATCAACTCCGGTGGCAGCTCGTAATCAAAATCCGCAGTTCGCATCGGGCCAGAGGATTATTCCAATGTTCAAGCGTGACAAGGCGACAAGTCCGGTGGAGCCACTAAAATGGCATAAAATGTGCTGTTTCCAGGGTGGCCAGACACAAAACAGCTCCTGGATCGGGATATTGGCGCTGGAGATGATTTGGCTTATCCGACGAGGTTGTTGCATTCCGGCCGGTTTTTGCAAGGGTTTTGCGCGATTATGCCGAGTTTTGGCGGCGAGGCGCAAATTGTGAATAACTTTCGAATAAAAACAGATGAAAGGTGTTGACCCAGTGGGGGGGAGTGGGTAGAAAGGGGGCGTAATGGGGCAGCGGGGTGGGGTTGTTACGGTGTGAATAAGAATGGATCTGAACGAGACAACTGAGCCGACGTATTACAATTCGCTCTTTCGGCATGGGGTGGATGAGAAGCGGCGCGTCCAGATTCCAGCGAAGTGGCGGCCGGTCAAGCCCGGGACTGAACTGACTTTGATTCTGTGGCCTAAAGCGAAAGAAGGCCCCTGTATTAATGTCTTGCCGCCGCAGCAGATGGCGAAGTTAGTGCGGTATGTGGACGCGATGGCGAACAGCGATTCCAGCAAGGGCGTTTTGAAACGGTTCATCGGCAGCGAGTCAGTGCAGGTGACGCTCGACAAGGCTGGGCGGATTTGCCTGCCGGAGAAAATGGCAACGGACGCGGGGATCACTGGCGAAGCGATGTTGGCCGGGTGCCTTGACCGCTTTGAGATCTGGAGTACTGAACGGTGGGATCGAGTGAAGGCGTCGGATTCGGTCATGGCGCAGGAAGCATTTAAGTTAATGGAATAATTTATGAGTCTGCTGCAATTACTGACTACGGGCAAGAGCCTAGTGGGGTTGAAGGATTTGGAGAGCCGTTACCGGCTAACCACCCAGCGGTTGCTGCCGCAGTTTGGCCCGACGAGAAATCCATTCAGCAGCCACGGGAAATCTGAACCAGCGCAGACCAGGGCGCGGGTTCCTGGGGATGACGGAAGAAAGAACGTCTTCGCGGAGGGGCGCGTGAGCGCGGATTCGTCCAGGGTGACGCCGGCAGCGCTCCCGAGCGGGGTGCAGGACCGGACGGCGTCCACGAATGCGGGCGTCCACCGAGTTGGAGAAGCTTTGCGGTCGAGGGCCGCCGCGCTCCTGGGCGGATGCAAAGGCAAACTGGCTGGGATGATTGGGCGCGTGCGTATCAAAGCCGCAAAGCCCGCTATCCCGCGTTTCCCGAAGCCGCCCGTGCAAGGGGAGTTGTCCCTGGACAAGATCAAAGTGATGCGAAACGACTTGAGCGATGCGGATCTGGAAGTGATTGCGGCCAGAATGCCGACTGCTCCAGCGAAATCCGAGCCCGCTTTGCCAGCCGATAAAGAGGTGGGGGTTGCGGAAAGCAGGTGGGCGGGTGTAACTGCGGGTTCGTTTGGCGCGGGCAAGACCTAAACTGTTGAGGGCCGATGGGCAGTGCCAGCGTACACGCATACACCGGTGATGTTGGCGGAGGTGCTGGCCGCGCTGCGGCCGGAGCTTGGGGGACGGTACGTGGACGGAACGATCGGTGGGGGCGGGCACGCGGCCGCGCTATTGGCCGCGAGTTTGCCGAATGGATGGTTGTATGGGTGCGATCGCGATAGCGCCGCGGTAGAAGCGGCGGGGTGCAGCTTGGCGGAGTTTTTCGGGCGGTTTGAGATCCGCCAGGGCAGCTTTGCGGAATTAGCGGAATGGGTGCCGCCAAACAGTTGCGACGGGGTGCTGCTGGACTTGGGCATCAGTTCGCTGCAACTGGACGACCCGGAGCGCGGGTTAAGCTTCCAGCGAAGCGGGCCGCTGGACATGCGGATGGATCGGCGGCAAGCGGTGACGGCGGCCAGCCTGGTGAACGAGGCGAGCGCGGAAGAGCTGGCGAGGATTTTTTGGGAGCTGGGCGGCGAGCGTGATTCACGGCGCTTTGCGCGAGCGATCGCGCGGGAGCGCGAGCACCGCCAGTTTGAGACGACGCGGCAGTTGGCGGAGTTAATTGAAAGATTGGCGCCGCGTCACGGCTGGAAGACGCATCCGGCGACGAAGGTGTTTCAGGCGATCCGGATCGCGGTGAATGATGAAGTTAGTTCTTTGCAACAAGGGCTGGTGGTGGCGCTGAACATTCTGAAGTCCGGCGGACGACTGGCAGTGATCACGTTTCATTCGCTGGAAGATCGGATCGTGAAGGACTTTGGGCGGGCGCGGGCGCGGGATTATACATTCGCTGGAGGAATGGATATTCCGGAGTTGCGCGAGCCGTGCGTGCCCGAGCTGAAGTGGGTCCAGCGCAAGGCGATTAAGCCGAGCGAGGCGGAAATGGCGGCGAACCCGCGCAGCCGCAGCGCGCAGCTCCGTGTGATGGAGAAAATGGGTAACAGGTGATGGGTGACCGGTGACCGGTCACGACGAATTGGTAAGAGCCCGAGGATAATATGGCTAGGAATCGAAAGAATCAGTCAGCGGCAATCCGTTTTGGGCCGTCGCTAAAGGCGTTCCTGCTCTGTCTGCTGATTGGCGGGTCGGGGGTCGGTTATGTCTGGCAGAAAGACCAGATCTCCCAGCTCGGCCAGCAGATCAAGAAGCGGGAGCAGTATTTGGACGAATTGGGCAAACAAAACGAGAAGCTGAGAAAGCAGTTCGCTGAGATGCGATCGCCCCGCTTCCTGGAAAGGCGCATTCAGGAACTGGGTTTGGGGCTGGTTCCGCCCCAGCCGGCCCAGGTATGGCGGCTGACCGAGCCGTCACGTGAAGTGCCCCGCCAGGACGGCGAGCAGCAATACGCTACGCCGCACCAAGTGGGGACGGAGCCCAAAGGTTAAGGGCGCTATGGCTTTGAGTGATTTTAGTTCGGATTTTGCCGCCGCCCGTGACGCCGTCGGGTGAGGAACCGATCGCCGCGGGCGGCCGGCAAATTCGAATGATCAGGCGCAGAAGACCGGAATGAAATAGATAATGATTTACCGCCGCCCGTGACGCCGTCGGATGAGGAACCGATCGCCGCGGGCGGCCGGTGATTTTTGAAGAGCTAACAGAGAGAAGAGAACTAAGAAAGGTCCGATGAGCTAAGATGGTCAAACGACTGCAATACAACATATTGACGCTGCTGACGCTGCTGCTTGGCCTGGCCTTTGGAGCGCTGGTGTATCGGTTGATCGATCTGCAGGTTTTGCGCCACGACGAATTGAGTGCCAAGGAGGAGAGAAACTCGCGACACGCGTTCCTGGTCAAACCCCGCCGGGGAGATATCCTGGATGTGAAAGGCAACCTTCTGGCCACCAGCTTGTTCGTGAAGACCGTTTGCGCCGACCCGGGGTTGATGGGCAATCACCAGCCTGCAATTGCCCGAGCGATTGCGCCTTTGCTGCAAACGGACGAAAACGACTTGCTTCAGCGGCTGATGCCGCGCGTGCGGCAAAACGCGAACGGGACGATCTCCACCAACCACTACGTCGTGCTCAAACGCAAAGTGCCGCTGGAAATCTGGCAGAAAATCCAAAGCACAATGACCAACCTGTCGTTTGGGGTGGACGAGAAAAAGCTGACGAGAACCCAACAAGCCTTTTACCGCGATCTGCGGCAGAAGGCGGTTGTTGTGGAGCCCCTGGATGACCAGTTGCGGGTTTATCCCAACCAAACCCTGGCGGCGCATGTTTTGGGGTATGTCGGCATGGACGAGCATCCGGTCAAGGGCAGTGGTATCCAGGAGACCTCGGGCAAAGACGGCATCGAACAGAGTTTCAATACCGATCTGGCCGGAGTCCCCGGCTACCGGGTGACGAAGACGGATCGCCGGCAGCGCGAACTGGTTGCATTGCGCGAGCAGGACGTAGGGTCTCACGACGGTCTTAATGTAGTGCTGACCATCGATTCGGTCATCCAGCAATTTGTCGAGTCCGCCCTGGTCGAGGCGATGAATCAACATACGCCCTTGAACATTTCCGGGATCGTGGTTCGTCCGCGCACGGGCGAAATCCTCGCGATGGCCACGCTGCCGAACTTCGACCCGAACGATCCCGGCGGTGTAACCCCGGACAAACGGAAAAACCGTGTGATTGCCGATGTGGCAGAGCCGGGTTCAACGTTCAAAATTGTCGTGGTTTCCGGCGCTCTCAACGACAGGATCGTCCAACTCAGCGACGGCTTCGACTGCGCGCACGGGCATTTCCTTTTCGCGGGGCACATGCTTCACGATCACGAGCCCTACGATGTGCTTTCGGTGCAACAGATCATCTCTAAATCGTCCAACATCGGGGCGGCCAAGATTGGCATCAAGATGGGTTCGGCCCGGCTTTACGAGTACATCCGCGATTTCGGGTTTGGCGTGCGCACGGGCATTCTCCTGCCAGGCGAAGTGGTGGGCATTGTGCATCCTCTGAAGGATTGGTATCGAGTTTCCATCGCTCAGATCCCCATGGGGCAGGGGATTTCGGTCACGCGCCTCCAGATGACTCTCGCCATGTGCGCGATCTCCAACAAGGGGTTGCTGATGCGACCGATGCTGGTCGATCGGCTGGAGGACCGCGACCACAGGGTGGTGGCACAATACGCTCCCCAGCGCGTCCGCCAGGTCATCAGCGAATCAGCGGCGAAATCGATGGTGACAGCGCTCAAAACGGTGGTATCGACCAACGGCACCGCGCCCAAAGCCGCCTTGGAACACTACACGACTGCTGGGAAGACGGGAACTGCACAAAAATTTGAGAATGGACGATTGGCGCGAGATAAATACTTCGCCTCGTTCATCGGATTCTTCCCGGCTGACAACCCCGAAGTTTGTATTGCGGTGATGATAGATGAGCCAAAGAAGGGCTATTACGGAGGGCAAATCGCCGCACCGATTTTCAAGCAGATCGCCGAACCAGTGGCCAATTACCTCAATATCCGGCCGGAAGACGGCTCAGCCCCTTCCGTCGCAGCCAACGTGGCGATGCCAATTGATAATCGTTCCGTGAAAACGGCGGCCGCAAGATCTCAGTCAAACTAAACCCAGCAAAGAAAGGCAAACATGAAATCGCTTCCGTTTATTTCATACCCCCTGTTAGTGGCCGCCATCGGCAACGACGGCCACACCCAGGAGCGCGCCTGACCCGCCGGTATATGCCACCCGCTGGAACGTGTCGGGGGTGCGTATCTGTATGGATGCTAGATCGTTGAATTTTATCGCCACGGCATGCGCCGGCCAACTGGTGGGTGGTTCGCCGGAAACGCGCGTCCACCGGGTATGCACCGACTCGCGCCAGGTGCGGACGGGTGATTTGTTCTTTGCTTTGCCGGGTGACCGGTTCGATGGCCACAAGTTTGCCGGAGAGGCGGCGAAGAACGGGGCGGCGGCGATTGTGGGCGAGCGTCGGCGTTTGCCGTCGAGTCCGACGGATTGCGCGTCGATTTGGGGCGGCTGCGCCGTGGTGCTCGTTGATGATGCGCGAAAAGCGCTCGGGCAATTGGCGACCGAGCACCGAAAAGATTTTGAACTGCCCATGGCCGCCGTGGGAGGGTCGAATGGAAAAACGACGACCAAAGAGCTGGTGGCGTCAGTGCTTCGGCAAAAGCTGGCCACGCTGTGCAGCGAGGCCAGTTTCAACAACGACATTGGTGTGCCGCTGACGTTGTTACGCCTGGAAAAGTCGCACCAGGCCGCCGTGCTGGAAGTCGGGACGAACCATCCGGGCGAGCTGGCCCCGCTGGTGAACATGATTCGCCCCCGATACGGGATCATCACCTGCATTGGGCGGGAGCATTTGGAGTTCTTTGGCGACGTCGCGGGAGTGGCCCGCGAAGAAGGCGCGCTCGCTGAGCTATTGCCTGCAGACGGAAAGCTATTTGTCAACGGCGACGATGAGTGGACCGGCCGGCTGGCCGAACGCGCGCGCGCGGCGGTCGTGCGGGTCGGACTCTCGGAGGGCAATGACTGGCGCGCTGGCGGCCTGCGCCCGAGCCGGAATGGGGTCAGGTTCCAGGTGACCGGGCCGAAACCAGAGTTCGCGGGCGAGTATCGCATTCAGTTGCTGGGCCGCCATCAGGTAATCAACGCGCTCTTTGCCATTGCGCTTGGGGCCGAACTGGGGTTGGACCGCGCGGAAATCGCCCGGGGTCTGGCCGAATGCAAAGCCCTCAAAATGCGACTGGAGCTATGGGAACTCGGAGGAGTGCATGTGCTTGACGATGCTTACAACGCCAATGCGGACTCGGTGCGCGTTGCCCTGCGGACGCTGGCCGATTTGCCCTGCCAAGGCCGCCGAGTTGCGGTGTTGGGCGACATGGCTGAGTTGGGCGCGCACAGCGAGGCGGCGCACGAGGAGATCGGCCGTTGCGCCGCACAGATGGGCGTCGGCCAGTTGTTCGCCGTCGGCAAAATGGCGCCGGTGGTGGCGCGTGGCGCTCGCGACGCCGGATTGAACCGGGTTTTCGAGTTTGCGGAGGTGGAAACCGCTGCGGGGGCGGTGAAGAGTTTTATCAAGAAGGGTGACGTGTTGCTGTTAAAGGCTTCCCGCGCCACCCGCATGGAACGGTTGGCCGGGATACTACGTGGCGCAGCGGCCATGAGGAAGAACTGATGTTTTATTATCTGAGCCAATATTTGCTCGAGAGGTCGGCGGGGACGTCCTGGGCCCATCATTTCTCCGCATTGCGGCTCTTTAGCTACATCACCTTCCGGTCTGCCGGCGCCGCGGTGACGGCACTGGTGTTGAGTTGGTGGCTGGGTCCGAGAATCATTGCCTGGCTGAGGCGGCTGAAATTTGGGCAGGAATACGCCGACAAGGCCGAGGCCGGCGGCATCCCGGCGCGGTTCCTGAGCAAGAAGGGGACTCCCACGATGGGGGGCATCATGATTGTGGTCGCCCTCAACCTGACAACCTTGCTTTGGGCGCAGTGGAACACACTGGTGGAGCTGACCCTGCTGTCGGTCGTCGTGTTGACAGGACTGGGGTTTTATGACGACTACGCGAAGATCAGTCAACAGAGCAGCGGCGGCGCCCGGGCCTTCGTCAAACTGTTGGTGCAAGCCGGACTGGCGCTGTTTATCGGACTTTATTTGTGGTCCCGGCCTTCGACCAGCGAACTGATTACCAACATCATGGTGCCATTCTACAAATACCCGGTCTTGAGCGGCGTCGGCTTGGTCGGCGTTGTCTTGACGATGCTCACAATCGTAGGCAGTTCAAATGCGGTCAACCTCACCGACGGACTGGATGGGCTGGCAATCGGTTGCACCCTGCTCGTCTCGTTTGTCTTTCTGGTCCTGACTTACCTGGCTGGGAACAAGACCGCTTCCGCCTATTTGCAGATTCCACACGTGGTGGGCGCCGGCGAGTTGACGGTGTTTTGCGCCGCGATGATCGGAGCGGGTCTGGGTTTTCTTTGGTTCAATTGTCATCCGGCGCAGGTGTTCATGGGGGACACTGGCTCGCTTGCCTTGGGTGGCGCGCTGGGCATCATCGCGGTCCTCATCCATCAGCCGCTTGTGCTCGTGATCGCCGGCGGGGTGTTCGTCATGGAAGCGGGTTCGGTGATTGTGCAAACAGGCTGGTTTCGTTTCACAAAGCGTCGGTACGGAACGGGGAGGCGCATCTTTCTGATGGCCCCGATTCACCATCATTTTGAAAAAAAGGGCTGGTATGAATCGCAGGTGGTGATGCGATTTTACATTTTGGGTGTGCTGTGTGCGGTGGTCGCTTTGAGCACTTTGAAGATTCGGTAACTGCTGGCCACTGAGCTATTGCAAAAATGCGCAACTTCAAAAACAAACCAGTGCTGGTGATCTGCCTGCGTAAACACGGTGCGAAGGTTCCGGGCGTCGATAACTCCAATTTGTCCCCCCGAATGCGTCCGGGCTGGCCGGGTGACCAGCAGAGCGGAAATCTGAATTGTTCGAGCAAGCGAATTCACTTCGCGAGCAGCGTTTTTGCTCCTTGCTCCACGCCCCGTTCATTGCTCGAAGCAATCACTGAAGCGGCGGAAAACGCGACTTCAGTCGGCGTAGTTTTGCCTTCACCGGCTGGTTCGAGCTTTGATCAGTTTCGAAATCATCAACATCGCGGCGATGTTATTTGCCCAACGGTGAGATCAATAGGCAGGGGTGTGCGCGGCGGCATCCCCATCATAAACAATAAAACAGTGATGGCACGACGGTGAAGCGCAGCCGGAAACATAAAAGAATTTGCTCCGGGGTTTTTTGAGGGAAAAGCCCGTAGCGAAACGAATTAAAACCAAAACAACACCTCAACAGACAGACGCTCAAGCGCCATTTGAATATGAATAATCCAAGTCCAATCGTCCCAAAGGTCTCCCTTCTGGAGCAGAAGAATAGCGGTCGTGCCCGTGTAAAAATCGCGGTATTTGTCGTCCTTGCCATCCACGGCATCGGTTTAGTGGCTTTGCTGATGCAAGGGTGCCAGAAGCCCCCCGAGACGCCACCCGTGGCGCCGGAGCCGACCAACGCGACCCCGGCGTTTGTCGAGCCGACCAATCCGCCTGTCGCCTCGACCAACCCGACACCATCCCCAAGCAATGCGGCGGTCACGCCAAGCACGCCAGCATTACCGACGCCACCAGATGTCAGCCCGACGCCGCCGCCGGCGGGCGCCACCGAATATACCATCGCCAAAGGTGATTTCTTGAGCACGGTGGCGAAGAAATTCCACGTGTCGATCAAAGCCATCGAGGACGCGAATCCTGGCGTTGATTCAAAGAAGCTGAAAATTGGGCAGAAGCTTCACATTCCAGCCGCTGCCACAACGGTTGCGGCCGCGACGGTCGGAGCCACCACTCCCGACGCCGTGCATACGGGAGGGGAACAGCATACCTACTTGGTGAAATCCGGAGATAACCTCAGCTCCATTGCCAGGGGAAATGGCACGACCGTCAAAGCCCTGCGCGCGGCCAACCATCTGAAGACCGACCGAATCACGGTGGGGCAGAAACTGAAGATTCCGGCCAAGCCATCGGCCACGGCGACCGGGCCGGCGGCCGCCACGGAACCCGCGTCGGGAACATCACCCTCATCGTCAACCACTACGCCGCCGGGGCGCTAAAGGCCCTTCCGGACGACGGGTGACCTGAGCGATGAATATCTCCGACTGAAATGCGAGTCGCCGTCACCATTTTAATATCATGCGTCGCCGCGCTGCTGGCCCTTGGGATGGTAATCTTATACAGCTCAAGCATGGACCAGGGCGGCACGCATTTTCTACTAAAACAACTGGTTGGATGCGCGGTCGGCATCGCCCTCTGCCTGACCGCCGCCACCCTCGATTATCGCGGGTTAAAGAGGTTCGCGTGGCCGCTGTTCGTGCTGGCGGTGATAATGCTGGCGATGGTGTTCCTGCCGCACATCGGCATCCGAAGAAACGGGGCCTCGCGATGGCTGGGTTATGGCAAGACTTCCCTCTTCCAGCCATCCGAGTTTGCCAAGCTGGCCCTCATCATTGTGCTGGCCTACTACTGCGAACGGTTTCGACGCCGCATGCCGACTTTTAAGTGGGGAATGGTCATCCCAAGTCTGCTCATTGCTCTGATGCTGGGATTGATTTTCCAAGAGCCGGATGTGGGCAACATGCTGCTGCTGGCCGCGGTGAGCGCCGTAGTGCTCATGATCGGGGGTATTCGTCTCAGATGCCTTCTCCCACTGGTAATCGCCGGATCGCTGGCTGTTGGCTGGTTTATCTACCACAACCCGATGCGCTCGGAGCGCGTTTACTCGTGGCTGCACCTCGAGGAAACCAAGCAGGGCAAGGGCATGCAAGCTTATCAGGCGATGGTCGCCCTCGGCAGCGGCGGCGTGATCGGCAAGGGACTGGGCGACGGCCGCCAAAAACTGGGCTGGGTGCCTGAGCACCACACCGATTTCATTTTTTCGATTGTGGGCGAGGAACTTGGGCTGGTGGGGACGTTGGCGGTGGTCGCCACGTTCGTGGCCATTGTCATCTGCGGCAGGTATATCGCTTGGAACGCCTGCGACCCTTTCGGACTCTTGCTGGGCTCCGGTATCACGTTCCTGATCGGCTTGCAAGCTGTCATCAACATTGGTGTCGTCACGAGCGCGCTCCCCAACAAAGGGTTGCCGCTGCCCTTCATCAGCTATGGTGGATCGAATCTGGCAATCATGCTGCTGAGCGTCGGAATTCTGCTCAGCATTGCCCGAAAGGGACGGTCGCCCGAGGCAGGTGTCGAAGTGCCGTGCCACAGTGATGATGTCCATGAGCCCAACCCTTTTAGAGCCAGAAATCCAAAATGACGAACCGCGCCCAGCCACCTCCCCAAATCGCAATTGCGTGCGGCGGCACGGGCGGGCACCTGTTTCCCGGGCTGTCTGTCGCTGATCAACTCGTCCGGCGTGGTTGCTCAGTGATGCTGTTCATCTCGCCCAAGGATGTGGACCAGCAAGCGGTGAAATCGGTTTCCAACATGGAAATCCTCACCCTGCCGGCGGTCGGCTTGACCCGCAACGGTAGAATCGCTTTTGTGCGTGGGTTCGCCCAATCCTATCGCGCCGCGAGAAAAACCTTCAAATCGCATCCGCCGCAGGCGGCGCTGGCCATGGGCGGCTTTACCAGCGCGCCGCCAATCCTGGCCGCCCGCAGGGCAGGCGCGCGGACATTTCTGCACGAAAGCAACACGATCCCAGGCCGCGCCAACCGGTGGCTGTCGCGGATTGTGCATCGTGCGTTCATTGGCTTCCCGTCGGCTGCCGCTCGACTGCACAATCGCAACGTGAGCATCACCGGCACGCCGGTGCGGCCGCAATTCCGTTTCTGCGACGCCGCTGCTTGCCGGTTGGCGTTGGGCTTTGACCCGACCCGACCCGTCCTGCTGGTGATGGGGGGCAGCCAGGGTGCCAGCGGAATTAATGATCTGGTGGTTCAATCGCTGCCCTTGCTGGCCGAACGCGCCGCCGATTTGCAGTGGCTCCATCTCACTGGCCATGATGATGCGCAGAATGTAACGCGAGCATACGCAGCTTTGAAGCTCAAAGCCGTCGTGCATCCCTTCCTGGCAAGTATGGAGCTGGCGTTGGGCGCGGCGACGGTTGCGGTCTCCCGGTCGGGCGCGTCGTCACTGGCCGAGTTGGCCGCCATGCGCCTGCCCGCCGTCCTGGTTCCCTATCCGGCAGCGACCGACAATCATCAGTTTCACAATGCGCGCGCTCTCGAGGCAAGTGGTGCTGCGCGGTTGCTCGAGCAGAAAACCGCAACGCCCGAAACGCTGGCGCAGCTTCTGTGGGATTTGATCGAAAAACCCGCTGTGCGCGATACGATGCGGAGCGCGCTGGCGCAATGGCACGCCCCAAAGGCCGCCGAGCGGATTGCCGATGAGATGCTCGAAAGCGTGGGTGTGTCGGCGTGCAATCTGCGCGGGGCGGACTCGTCATGGACGGCGGCGGCAGACTTGGCGGTCGGCGAAGCCAGTCAGAAACACGAGACTTCCGGACCGGCAAATAACTGCCGATGGCAAATCGCCAGTGCAGCAGACTCCAAATCTGTGTTGCGGAGAGAGGAGCGGATGGCGGCGTGAGGAAAGATCA
>JBAXTC010001210.1:0-1616 GCA_037130375.1 Verrucomicrobiota bacterium
CTGCCGACTGAAAGTCGGCGATACGGCAGGTTGGAAAACCTGCGCTACGACCCTGCCAAACCCGCGATCCTTTGCATGCGGTCCACGGTGGCGCGGTCGAGGTGGTAGAGGCAATCGAAGAGATTTTGTTTAAAAGACGCCGGGCCGGATGATTTGCTGGCGGCGGCTTCTGCTGCGACGCCATAGCAGACCAGGGCGCAAGCCGCCGCCAGGCTCAAGTCGCGTTCCACCGCGGCAAAAGTTCCGATAATTGACGCCGCCATGCATCCGGTGCCGACCACGCTTGTCATCATCCCGTGTCCGTTGGCTACGACAAAGGTCTTTTTACCGTCCGTGACGATGTCCTCTTTTCCCGTGATCACGACCGTGGCCTGTCGCTGTTTGGCCAGTTTTTCTGCAAGCGCTGCCAGGTCGCCCTGGACCTCGGTGGCATCGACACCCTTGGTCCTGACACTCTCCCCACTGACCCGGGCAACTTCGGAGGTGTTCCCTTTGATGATGTCAATCCGAGCCTCGCTGAGCAGCTCCAGGCATTTTCGGTCGCGCAATCCGGTTGCCCCTGCGCCACAGACATCCAGAATCACCGGAATCCCTTTTTTGTTGGCGCCCTGGGCCGCGATCTTCATCGCCTCGACAAAGTCGATGGTCAAGGTTCCGATATTCAACACCAGGGCAGAGGCGATCTGGACCATGTCAGCGACCTCCTCCAGGGCATGAGCCATCACGGGTGAAGCGCCGATGGTCTTGACGACCTGCGCGCAATCGTAAATCGTCACCCAGTTGGTCAGGTGGTGTATGACCGGCTTTTGCTGGCGGATTCTTTCCAATAAATCAAAGGCGCCTGGTCTCATCGGGATGGTGGCGGGCTGCGCGGATTCGGGGTTGGCATCGGGTTACAATTCAATTCCATCCGCCTCGAATTCGGCGGCTTCCAAAAAGGCCCTAAGAATCTCGACGCGCGGTCGAGCGAGTCGGCGCGCAGAGGCCAACCGCAGTTGCGCGGGCAATTCTTCGACGTTCCGCCGCAGGGTTCGCAGCGGGTCGGAGAGCCGGAGGAAGCGGGTGTCGCGGCCCACCTTGCTGACGGTGCGGAGAGTTCCGATGGCGCCGAGTTGCTCCAGCAGATCGGCGTCCCGCAACAAGGTGCCTTCAAAGCTCGTCGGATTGCCGGACGGCAGATGAGTGCGAATGGCCTCGATGGCGGCGGGAATCTTTGCGGTGGGAAAGCCGAACTGCTGCAAGAGCACCGGCACTTCCCTGGCGGCATAGGCGATGTGATCCCAGGCTCCCAACGCCGCGATGTCTTCCGGGCGATGACCAACAAAAACGCCCAGATCGTGCATCCATGCGGCCGCGTACAGCACATCATCGTCATAAGGCTGGCCTTCCGCCAGCCGCGTCGCCAGGTGATAAAGCCGGGGCTGGTGAGAGAATTTGTCTGGCGGCTTTGCCTGAGCACGAATGTATGCAGACATGGCTTCCCGATAACCCGATTGATTCATGGTGCAAGGATAGTCGCGCAGCCGCGACTCCGCCAGCTTTCAGTCGGAGACCTGCCCCACGCCCAGGGTGGTTTCAAGAAATCGTAGCCGCCGACGGCAGTCGGCGCTAACACT
>JBAXTC010001211.1:0-1615 GCA_037130375.1 Verrucomicrobiota bacterium
CGCCGGAAACGGTGCTGGAGCGGGTGATCGAGCCATGCGCGCGGTTGGTGATGTGGGTATCTGGAGTGGCCCGACGGCTGCAGCACGGGCGGACGCATGCCTACATCCTTTACTTGATTCTCGGCCTGGCCGCGGTGGCTGCCATGACCCTGGCGTGGGACCAGTGAAGAGAGGCAATTCCGCACGGGAAAACACAAGCGATTCCTAAAAAGACATGTACTTGAATGTGGTAGAACTGGCCGAATCATTCGGCGTTTCTGAAAAAGTCGTCGAAGACTGGATCCGCGACGAGGGGTTGCCTTCTGTGCCGGACCGTGGGCGGTTGCTGTTCGACCGGGCGTGTGTGGCCCTCTGGGCGACGGCGCACGGATTGACCGCGCGGGCCGGTTTTCTCGCTCCCGAGAACGGGGCCTTCACGAGCGGTTTGGACCTGGCGCCGATGCTGCGGATCGGCGGAATCTGGCGCGATGTTCCCGCGTCCGGCGTGAGCGAAGTTCTCGAACGGGTCCTGGCGGCGTTGCCGAGCGTTCCCCAGGCAGTGCGCACGTTGCTGGGCCAACGATTGCGAGGCAAGGGCGGCATTAACTGGGCGCCGGTGGGCTGTGGTTTCGCGCTGCCACACTTCAGCACGCGGGTGACGTTGGGCCGTGATGCCGGCGTGGTTGCGCTGCTTTGTTTGCGCGAGGCGTTGGCGCTGACGGAACCTCCGCCTGACGGCGTGCCGGTGACGCGGCTGTTCTTCTTCATCCCGCCTTCTCCACGGGCGCACCTGGACACGCTGGCCCGGCTCAGCCGGGCGGTGACGCAGGGACCGCTTCGCGGCCTGGTGGAACGAAGCGCGCCGGACGAAGAAATCTTCCTGGCGCTGGCGGCGGCTGACGGGGCCGGCGTCACTGAGACAAAGCGTGAGGATCGAGCATGACGATGGATCGGCTCATTTTGTTTGCGATCCTGTTGTTGGTGGCCGCTGCGTTAAGCGGGGCTTGGCTCCCGCGCTTGTGGCTCGGGCTGACGCTGGCCGGCACGGCGGCCTTTCTGGGGGCCGCTTTGTGGACGCTCGGCGGAAGCGCCGAATGGGATTGGCGGAGCGGCTTTGAGTTGGGCAGCGAACGCGTGCATCTGCGGCTCGATGCAATTAGCGCCTGGTTTCTTGCGTTGGTGGCGGTCGTGGGCGGCGCCGGGGCGGTGTATGCCCGCGAGTATTGGCCGGATGGCGAGCGGCCGGAATCGGCCGGGCGCGGGCGGGGTTGGTGGAGTGTGCTGGTCCTCTTTATGGGCCTGGTCCTGCTGTGCGCCAATGGACTCCATTTCCTCATGGCGTGGGAGGCATTCGCCCTGTCGGCGTATTTCCTGATCACCCTCGAACGGGAACGGCCCCAGACGCGAGCGGCGGGCTGGCTTTACCTGGCGGCGTCGCACGCCGGAACGCTCGGGCTGTTCGCTTTCTTCTCCCTGCTGGCAGCGCGCACGGGAAGCTGGGAACTCGGTCCCATGCGGGACCATCCCGAACTGGCTCCGTTGTTCTGGGTGGCCTTGTTCGGGTTCGGCGTGAAGGCCGGCATGTTTCCGCTGCACATCTGGCTGCCGTCAGCCCACGCGAATGCTCCGAGCCATG
>JBAXTC010001212.1:0-1612 GCA_037130375.1 Verrucomicrobiota bacterium
AACGCAAAGGGCGAAAGACGCAAAGACGCAAAGAAGAGGAAGAGGAATTTCTCTTTTCCTAGCGCCTTTGCGCCTTATGCCCTTTGCGTTTTGTCTTGCCGGAATTAACGCAAAGGGCGAAAGACGCAGAGACGCAGGGGTTTCGCTGAATAATTGAGTTCTTCTCCTCTTAGCGTCTTTGCGCCTTATGCCCTTTGCGTTTTGTCTTGCCGGAATTAACGCCAAGGGCGAAAGACGCAAAGACGCAAGGATTTTGAGACCTGTTTTGGCCACGGTTTACCTGTATCACATTGGCAGCCGAATACCTTCTCGGACGAAATGGTCGTCGCGAGCAATGGCTTCGGCAATGCGCCGGCGCTTCATGGACTCGAAGGAAATGCAGTCCGTGAGGCTCAAGTTGCGCAAGCGGACCTGGCGGCAGTGTTGGGCGCCTAAAGCATGAAGCGTTTCATCCACAAACTCGACATGGCATAATGGCAACAAGACCTCCAGGAAATCCTCCAGGGCATTCCAGCCCAAGCGGTGCTGGACCAGCGCCCAGGTTTCGTGAACGACGTAGTTGGTGGTCACCAGCCGCCACTGCGCTGATTCGGCGCGGCGGAATAATTCCGTGGCAGTTGGGCAGAACGGGTCCGAGCCATCCAGCAGGGCGTAGAAGCCGGAGGTGTCCACGAACACCGTTTTCACGCGGCGAGCGGGTTGGTTTTGGAGGCGGCCACTGCTTCGGCGAAGCCGGCGTCATGGCTCGCGGTGTCCGGGTTTGGCATCGGGCGGTGCCGTCCGGCGACCTCCGCGATGGACATGCGGCGGGCGGAAGCGCCCGGGGCGGGAACGGCGGCGAACTCGCGCAGCAGCAGGGAAAAAAGCTCGCGCTGGTCGCTCGAGGCCAACTGGCGGAACTGTTCGAGAAGTTCTCCGGCAACTTTGCTCATGCGAACAATTTAAGCCGCCGTTGGGGCTTGGCAAGCGGTATTCCGGGACGACGGAACAACGCCAAGGGCGAAAGTCGCAAAGGGATTTGCGATTGGCCAACAGCTAACGCCGCTGCCTCTTCAATCGGCAATCGCGCCGCACTCCGCGCCTTTGCGCCTTATGCCCTTTGCGTTTCCTCCGGAAGCCGGAATAACGCCAAGGGCGAAAGCCGCAAAGCCGCCAGGGAAGAGAGTCTCTCCTTGATGAGAATTGTCAGCTAAATCACTTTATGAAAACGAAAATCAACATCCGGAAATTGTTTGTGTTGGCGCTTTGCGCGCCTTGTCTAGCGGGACTTTACAAGATAATGCGAGGAAAAAGCGGACACGAGGCCGTGGAATGGGCGTGGGCTGACGATTCGGGATGTATGACCTAAGCGCGCTGGTAGCGGCTCAAATTGAGTTTAGCGAAGAGGGGCTGCTGCTCTGCGTCCAATTCCGACAGGCAGGTCGCCGTGCGCGGTTGCTGCTGGCCGGGTTGGTGAGGATAGACCAGCAGGACTTCCTGGATGCCGCTCAGCAGTTCGAGCGCTCGGTCCATGCTCAAATCCAAGCCCTGCTGGTGGAGGGTGCGCTGGAGCAGGGATGTGAGCGTCAAGGCCAGCACGCAATAGAAGGCATGGACCCGGATTTTACTATCG
>JBAXTC010001213.1:0-1607 GCA_037130375.1 Verrucomicrobiota bacterium
AACAATGTCTTCCAGCCTTGGGAACTGCAGTTTCCAGCCCAGTTCCTGAACGGCTTTGGCCGCGGCGGCGACAAGCTTCGGCGGATCACCGGGGCGGCGAGGCTTTTCTACCGTCGGGATGGCTTTGCCCGTCACCTTCTCGCACATCTTAATCACCTCGCGCACAGAGTAGCCGTCGCCGTTGCCGAGGTTGTAGAAGCCGCGCTTGCCCGGCACGAGCCCGAGGATGTGCGCCTGCGCCAGGTCGCGGATATGGATGTAGTCGCGGATGCACGTGCCATCAGGGGTCGCGTAATCGGTGCCGTAGATTTCGCACTGGGTCTTCTGGCCCAGCGCGACCATGAGCACGTTGGGGATGAGGTGCGTCTCGATCCGGTGATGCTCGCCGAACCGCTCGCTTGCGCCGGCGGCATTGAAGTAGCGGAAGGCGATGAACTCCAGCCCGAGAAGCTTCTCATACCACTGGAGCATCTTCTCGAACATCAGCTTCGACTCCCCATAGGGGTTGATCGGGCGCTGCGGCAAATCCTCCGTCATCGGCACGCGGTCGGGCGGGCCGTAGGTGGCGCAGGTGGAACTGAACACAAACTTCTTCACCCCGCAGGCGACGGCCGCCTCCAGCAGCTTCAGGCCGTTGCCCACGTTGTTATGGAAATACTTGCCCGGGTTGGTCATGGACTCGCCCACCAGCGCGTTGGCGGCAAAGTGCAGGATGGCCTCGGGCCCGCTCGCCCGCACGGCGCGGAGGATGTCCCCATCCTCCTCGGGCCGGCCGAGGATGAAGCGCGCGCGCACATCCACCGCTGAGCGATGCCCTTCGGTGAGGTTGTCATACACCGTCACCTGGTGCCCCGCATTGAGCAGTTCCTCGGTGCAGATCGAGCCGATATAGCCGGCGCCGCCGGTCACAAAAACATTCATGTCGGCCAAGCTAAACCGGGATGGAGGGTTACTCAATGCGAAAACGGCCTCGTATAGCGCACCGTGCGGCGCAACTCGCGTTATCGGAGCGCCGGCATGCTGCCGGCTCGCTTTGACCTCGGCGCTTGCTTCTATCCCGCGCGTGGGTGATGGTGTTTGCACTATGCGTGGGCGGATGAGCCCCGAAGGAAAAGACCAAGATGAGCAAGATCACAGAGAATGCTGGCGCAACCGAAGCCACGGCTCCCGCGCGCCCTGCGGCAACGCTGAAGAACGAGGTTTCCAGACTCCTCAAGCAATACGGCTGCGGCCCGATCCAGTTCGCCGGTGCCGACAACGCGCTCGCTTACCCCACCCGCACGGGAGCCCCTCTGATCCTCGGCGGGCCTGAGAGCGAGCCGTTCGCCAAACTCGACAGCACAATCAAGGAGACCCGGAATTTCCCGGTGTTCATGGTGCCGGACGAGGAGTACCCCAATGCCGTGATAAGCGACTTTCCGGCCCTCTTCTCCGAGCTGACTTCGCAGCTTGGCGCGCTCAAGCGGATAGGATTGGTGGGGGGCGGACGCATGCCCGCGGCCTGCCACCAGCAGATCGTCGAAGGGATGAAAGGCATCGAGCTGGTCGACATCACCACGGAGTTCGTGGAGCTTCGTTTTGTCAAATCGTCCTGGGAGCGCGCGCAG
>JBAXTC010001214.1:0-1606 GCA_037130375.1 Verrucomicrobiota bacterium
CAGATCGAAAATCGCCGTGCGACGAAATCCCCTCCCCAGTGTCTGAATTGCAGTTCTCTTAAAAGACCCCTTGCCTCGACCAAAGGACGGGAGTAATCTCCCGCTGCAACCATCAGTCGCCCGGTCGGAGTCAGTTCGCCCGAGTAACGGATATGCCCCCGGAACGCTTCACCGTTTCGGGGTTTCCGTTTCTGGCCCCTACAGGGAGCCAAAATCGCGCTGGCGGCCTTAAACTTCGTTTTCGTGCCGCCGAGCAGCTTTTCAAAGAGCTGCACAAATCTTCGCCCACCGGCACAAAAAAGTCAAAAGAATAGTTGCATAGTGTCCGGTTTAATCGTAATTTGCGTACAAATGAGCATCAAACAACACAATCTGTCGGCACGGATTGCTGAAATCCGCGCCCTGGTCAAGCTCAGCCAGGCCCAACTGGCCATGAAGCTCGGCGTCTCCACGTCGCTCGTTTCTCATTGGGAGAAAGGCACGCGCACGCCCTCCGGGTCCCAAACCCTCGACCTCGCCCGCCACATGGGAGTGGCGCTGGACTACCTCCTCAACGCGGAAATCCGCCCTCACTTCCAACCCCGCACCCGCGTCACCTCGCCGGACCAACCCGCCATCGACCGCACCCTTCTGGACGCCTCGATGCAGGTCCACTACCTCGACACCGCCCATCGCCTCGCCGGGAAGGCCCCGGCGCCCTTCAGCCTCTGCGCGGACTTCGATTCATTCGACAACCTGGCCAACATCACTTCGCACCTGCGCGACACGCTCAAACTCAATCGTCGCGTCTCTCTGGACGAACTCAAACAGGCCCTGTCCGAGTGGAACATCTACGTCTTTGACTGGCAGATGCCCTGGCATCTGTCCGGCCTCTCATTCCGGGGCGCCTTCAGCGTCATCTTCATAAACTACAAGCACACGCCCGCGCGCCGCCTCTTTACCCTGGCGCACGAGTTCGCCCACGTCGTTTTCCACCTGGGCCGCGAACAAGCCGAAACCAAGGAGCGAATGAGCACGGCTGTTTCCCTCGCCTCCTGCCGCGACCCCATCGAAAAACAAGCCAACGCCTTCGCCGCCGAGCTTCTCATGCCCCGTGCCGACCTCGAAAAACTTGTCAAAACCTTCGGCTCGCGCCTGCGCGACCCCGCTTGCTTGGAAGCCGTCGCCCAGCACTTCAACGTCTCCCGCGACGCCCTTTTCTACCGCCTCACCCAGCTCGACGTTTTCCGCTGGACCGAGAAGTCCACGTACTTCGTCGGCAAGTTCAACCCACCGGCGGCGCCGGCATACCGGGTCGAAGATTACAAGAAAATCGACCGCCAGGTTGACCCCCGCTTTCGGGATCTCGCACTCTCGCTTCACCAGGCTGACAAGATTTCCACCGGCAAACTCGCGGAATGGTTCTTCACCCCGCGCCACGTCATGGAGGAGTACCTGACGGAACTCAGCAGCGCGAAGGAGAACGCCATCGCTGAAGGCCCCAATCATGAGGAGGAGCTTGCGGCGGCAGATTAAATGCAGACCCTCGTCTATGACACGGCCGCTATCTTCAATTTCGGCCACCGCGGCGACCTGGCTTTTCTTCTCGAAAAGCTCTCGAAAGCCC
>JBAXTC010001215.1:0-1603 GCA_037130375.1 Verrucomicrobiota bacterium
CCATTATTGATTATGGAATGTATTCTGTAAACGCAATCGCGTGCATCAAGCACTACCCGGAAGAATGCGATGAGAATGACAGGTTCCACCTCCAGTCGGCCATTGATGATCAAGTAATTACGCTGGGGTGCCAGGCATATTTCATCATCTATAAGGACATTCTGAATTATACCGAAAAACAACTGGAGGAATTAACTGACAATGAGTTCGAGTTAATGGAAGAGGTCGTTGGCGCATTGAAATTGCAAGACGATGACGTTGTCTATTCTAAAGACACCCTAACGTACTATATCACAAAGTACATAAAAGACATGGTGTGGGATGAGCCATTCGGAGCTTGGCATCCTGATTGGAAATGAAGTGTGTGAGGCTCCGCACCGTTGTCATATCAAAAGGCTTGAGACCAAAGAAACCCTTATGCGTGAAGTAATTCCTGGAATTCTGTTCCGAAGTGGCCGCCCTGGTTACGACGGGAAACGTGTGTCCGAAGCGGCGGTGGCCGAATGGTGTGCCCGAGCTAATGGCCACGGTATTCAGACGATAATGTGCCTGCTCGACGACGAGCAATTGGCTTACTATAAGGACGTTCCAGGAGAACTCCTCGGCTACTACAAGCGAGCGGATTTCGTGGTGCTCCACCATCCGGTGAAAGATCACCAAAAGCCTGCGGTTCCATCGGCAGTGCTAGCAAAAGCGCACGTGGATTTCCTGGCCGCCATCAAGCCCGTGCTGGTCCATTGTTCGGCCGGGTGCGATCGGACTGGAGCCGTGGTGGATTACCTGGTGAGCAAGTGGCCGGGGGCCAGCGGAGGGCAGGCCGCACCGCTCTAACAGCGAAAGCCCGCATTTATGCCCACCACTGACAAACCGCTTCATTCGGCTACGGTTGTTTACAAGCTCCCGCCCCCCACCACGCAGATCAAATCGCTCTAGCTATGCAACCCGAACAACTCAATGCGCTGCTGGCCCAACTGATCGCCGGTTGGGAGAACGAGGTGGTAGAGTTCAAAAACGTTGGGGATTCCTACTCGACCTCGGACATCGGGAAGTATTTCTCGGCGTTGTCCAATGAGGTCAATCTTCGGAATCAGGACCGCGGTTGGTTGATCTTCGGTGTGGATAACAAAAGTCGGCGTGTGGTGGGCAGCGCTTACCGGACGGACAATGAGCGGCTCAACGGGCTCAAACACCAGGTTGCCAGCGACACCGAGCCGGGGGTGACGTTTCGCGACATTCATGTGCTGGAAACGCCGCAGGGGCGGGTGCTTCTGCTGGAGATACCAGCGGCACCAATGGGCATCCCCATCGCCTGGAAAGGCCATTACTACGCCCGCGCCGGCGAAAGCCTGACCTCCCTGGGGTTGGACAAGCTGGATGCAATACGAGGGCAGACGAGGGACGCTGATTGGAGCGCCCGCAGGATTGCGGAGGCACGGCTGGATCACTTGGACCCAGAGGCGTTGCGCCATGCCCGCAGCCGCTTTGCTCTCAAACACGCCAACCGGTTCTCTGCAAAGACGGTTGCGGGTTGGTCGGATACCGTGTTTCTGGACCGTGCCCGGCTGACCATCGAGCGGCAGGTGACGGCCACCACTCTCCTGCT
>JBAXTC010001216.1:0-1600 GCA_037130375.1 Verrucomicrobiota bacterium
TCCATTACTCCATTACTCCATTACTCCATTACTCCATTACTCCATTACTCCATTATTTGAATGGCGACACGCCTTGACAGCAAGTGGGTCTGGCATCACGCTGTCGAGATGCGAACCACGGTGACTCTGGACGAAGACGTGGAACGGTTGCTGCGTGAGCCCACGCACCGTTCCCGCAGCAGCTTCAAGGAAACACTCAACCAAGCCATCCGCACTGGATTGGGACGAAGCCCGGGGAAGGCGAGCCGCGCCCCGTTCATCGTCAACGCCAAGCCGCTGGGGCTCCGGTCCGGCTTGGACCCCGCCGACCTCAACAAACTGGCCGACGACCTGGAAGTGGATGCCTTGCGCCAAAACAACCGGCGCGCGGCGACGGCATGATCATTCCCTCCTGATTGAGGGTGGTCCCAAGCATGTCGAACAGGTTCTTAAGCTTCTGGAAACGCTGGGCACCGCCGGGAATCTGGTGAGCGATGCGCAGATGGCGGCTCTCGCCCTGGAGTGCGATGCGGTCTTGCACACTGGGGACTCCGATTTCATGCGCTTCCAAGGCTTGCGCTGGTTCAATCCGCTCACGGGGATGGGCAGTGCCAGGCTGCGCCAGGCTGAAAGCGGACAGAGCAAAAGCTGAACTCTGCTTCCTCTGCTGCCTCCTGTTCAAATGCTCAATTTCAGTTCTCAGTTTTCCCCTTCGCTGCCCCAGCGACCGGAATTGAGCAGGCGTTCAAAGAAATAGCCTGCCGTTTCTTCGAGCAAGACCCGGGAGCGCTCGTTCGAACGCCACCAGGGCTTGACCAACGAGCCTTCGGGTGGTTGGCTTCACGAGGGCTTTCCCTCGCCTTGTATGAGTTTAATTTCAGCTTTCAGCATTTCAGCTTTCAGCTTTTGCATTTGAGCTCTGCCGAGGCGGGACCCAATTTCAGCTTTTCAGCTTTTGCACTAGGGTGTCCGTAACCCAACCGCCTGTCTCCCTTTGTGTTCTCTGCGTTCTCTGCGGTTAAACTGCTCCCGTTTCGGTTACGGCAAACGGATCTCAACCCGCGCCAAGAGTGCCATTAGTGAGAACCGACACCGGCATGGGAAAGTGGAGTATTGGAGTATTGGAGTATTGGAGGAATGGAGTAAGCCTCCAATCCCCAAACTCCGTTGCTTGAGCGACTTTCAACCATCAACCATCAACCATCAACTATCACATCTGAGCGGTTAATTGCTTTGGGCGCTACACCGCCCAAGTGTGCCAACCGGATAAGCATGCAATCCAGGCTTGTCGGCCTCGCAATAAAGGGTATCCTGTGTTTATGAGTTACAAGACGGTCGAAGTTGAGTTGAACGACGGGCGCGTGTGGCCCTGCAAAGGGGAAACACTGCCTCCGAAGGCCCATGCCTTGCTCACAATTCTGGAACCGAGCGGGTACGCTCCCCCGTCTGCCACACCCTCAGCGGCAGCGGGCTTGCGGAGGTTCCTGTCGGCCCCGGACTTTCCGCTCACCCCGAAGCAGTTCCGCAGCAGCATGGAACTTGATTTCTTCGAGCAATGACCCTGGACGATATCCCCGCTGGTGTTCGGCTGCTCATTGACATGAAGCCGGGAGACATGTAG
>JBAXTC010001217.1:0-1595 GCA_037130375.1 Verrucomicrobiota bacterium
GGTCCTGACGTGGCCATAGACCTTGAGGTCCCCGTTGGCCGTGAGGTTCAACGGCTTGCCCGTGATGGTGGCGTTGGTGGTCGGCTGAGTGAACGCGTAGTTGTTCATAGCCGAACCGCTGATGGTCAATCCGGATACCTGCACCGTCTTGTTGGTCCCCACGTTCGCGTCGGCAAAAGCCCCCGTCGCATTCGTAGTGTTGAGCACCACATTGATCCCATCAAGGTTTCCGGCCAGCGCTGCATTGGTGAGAATCAGCGTCGCGTTGGTCGTCCCGTCATAGACTTTGTCGTTGGCCCGGATGCCAGTCACCGACAACGCCCTGGGCGTGATCTGGCTGGTAGCCGTGTTGGTCCCCCGGTAGTTGGCGTCGGTGACGATGGCGATGACCATGTAACTGCCCGCGTTGGTCGGGGCGCTGGCGATGCCGTCGTAGGTAACGCTGACCGCAAGGTTCGTCGGGTCCGTGGTCACGGAGACGGACTTGGCGGTGGCGTCGTAAATCTGGCTCAGGTTGCCCAGCGTGACGGTGGCCGCCGCCGGAGCAATCACCAATGTGTTGGTCGCGCTGCCGGTGTAGTTGGCATCGCTCACCGTGCCGATGACGGTGTAGCTGCTCGCATTTGTCGGGGCATTGGCGCTGCCGTTGTATGTGAAGTTCACTGTCAAGCCCGTGGGCGTGGTGGTGGCGGTGGCGCTGCGGGCGCTGCCGGTGTAAGTCTGCGACAGGCTGCCCAAAGTCACCGTCGCGGCAGCTTGGCTGATGACCAGCGTGTTGGTGGTGCCGCCGTAGTAGCTCGGGTCGGTGATCGTGCCGACGACGTTGTAGCTGCCCGCGTTGGTCGGGGCATTGGCGAGGGAGTTGTAGGTGACGCTCACCGCCAGGTTGGTTGGGTCCGTCGTCACGGAGACGGACTTGGCCGTGCCGTCGTAAATCTGGCTCAGGTTGCTGAGCTCGACCGTGGCGGCGCTCGTGTCGGGCCAGAAACCGTCGGCGACGGTGTAGTTGGCAGAGGTGGCCGTGCCGACGCAGGGCTGCCCGGCCGTGTCCGTCAGGGCATACACCCCGCCGGCGGCGGTGCCGCCTTCGGCACCGAGGACGCCACGCACGCCTGCCATCTGCATCGCGGACGCATCGAGCGACCCGCAGAGCAACACCACCAGCACCGACCACAAAACACGGCAACGGAATAAATAGTTAGTTTTCATAGTAATCTTTGGCACCTATATTGGCTCTTATTCAGGAGGGACTTGGGCGATGACAGCGGGTCAAGCCCCGTGGGGGCGACATGTTTATAGCCAAACGCATCACCCGGTTCGTCAAGCCCCGTAGGGGCGGCATGTTTATAGCCAGGCGCACCGCCCGACCCGCCAAGCCCCATAGGGGCGGCATGTTTGTAGCCAACCGCACCGCATGATCTGCCAAGGGCCACATCCCCCATCCATGCCGCTCCTACGGAGCTTGGTGCGGCATCCTGGGTGGGCGTGGCTATAAACATGGCGATCCTAGCGGAGCTACCCTGGGTGGACGGCGGCGGGTGCTGGCCGCTGATTTCTGCCGCCTGACTTCTGGCTTCAATTGTCATTTCGTTGCT
>JBAXTC010001218.1:0-1594 GCA_037130375.1 Verrucomicrobiota bacterium
GCCGAACCGCCGGAGGTCCGAAACAGCGTTGGGAAAGTCTCCGGCGGCGTGTCCAGCAAGTGTGAACTCCCCGACGGACGGCAGGGCCGCTTCCGGAACCTCGGAATTGGGTGAAGCTCGTCAACGAGACCCAAATTGAAGCCGAAGTCACGACGATCCGTCGCTTCCTCCAGCGTGGCAGTCCGTTTGGCGGCCAGTCTGGGTCAAGGCACAGCGAAGTCGCCACGATGGGAGTCCACTGCCGGCCGCTGAGTCGGTGCAAGTGCCCTTTTCGAGTTCTACCTATTCTCAGGCATCCGAACGCGGTCAGGGGACAGCCGCTTCGATTGCAGAAATCGCCAGGAAAATTCAGCAGGGCGACCTTTCGACACGGCAGGCACCCAACCGCCAAGTGTCAAATGAGATTGAGGCATTACGGGCCGAACGTGACGCCATGAGCCGGTTTCTGAATGAACTCAGGAACGAAGCGAAACCAAAACTCTCGCCTGATGAAATCGCGCTCAAGACCTACAAGACCCGCACCGAAAACAGGATCAATGAGCTGAACGACCGGATTGCTCGCGGCGATTACAGCAAGACGCAGAGGAAGCAGATCACGCTGGACGCGGAGGCACTGAAACTGAAAGCAGAAGCAGAGCGCGCGAGGGACAAGTTTCAAGATGGACTCGAACGCGACAGACTCGCGAATCGTAACTGGTGGCAAAAGACCGGTGATGCGTTTGTTAAATGGGAACGAGCGATTAAACTTTCCAGCCCGATTACACTTGGCAAGCTGGTTGCAGCAGCGGCAACAAGACTAGGCACAACTCCAATCGAGGAAGCCATAGGAGGAGCTTACAGCAAGATAATTCCACAGGTTGCTGCCAAGGCTCCAAGAGGAGGTGGATTCAGCATCAAGGCCGAGGCGAAATCACTCACTGGCGCGATCACAAAAGGAATGGCGGATGCCGCTTCCATTTTGAAATCAGGGAAGTCTGATCTTGAAACACTGAACCAGAAAAAACATTACGGCGACAGGTCATGGATGGACTTTTTTGGAGAAACTCACCAGATGCTCAAGTCTCCGGTGAAACGTGCCGAGTTTGAACGGTCACTTCAAAAACGGATCGAACACGCGATAAGGAACGGCGTTGACGTTACAGATCCGCTTGTCCAAGTCGATTTGATGAAGGAGGCATACATTGACGGGAACAGGTCAATATTCATGCAAGACAACTTCGTTTCAACATCGTTCAACAACTTTGTGACGATGCTCTCAAATAACAAAAATAATCCAGTTGCAGGGCAGATTTCCGCGAACATTCTTCGATTCATGCTGCCGATTGTGAAGGTTCCGACAAACCTCGTTGGGGAATCGTTCACGCACGCGACAGGGCTTGCCACAGGAAGCGCAAGGCTTGGATATGCATTTATGAAGGGGATAGACAACCTCAAACCGGAAGAGGCCGAGATCATCATGCGGAATCTCAAGAAGGGAACAGTTGGAGGCGCATTGCTAGCATACGGGTATTTCAACTCTGAAAATATCGGAGGGTATTACCAGCCAGGCGAAAAGCGGAAAGCGGATGACGTAAAGGTTGGACATATACGTGTG
>JBAXTC010001219.1:0-1584 GCA_037130375.1 Verrucomicrobiota bacterium
TTCAGTTGAATCATGGGTTCCAGCTTTTTGAGCATCAAAAAGTCAAAGCCTGGTTTCCGAGGTTCTTGCGGTGCTCAACCAAGCCGGCGCGGTAGCGGACGTGAGTTCAGCGGTCAATATTCTTGCGCATCCAACCGGCGTGCATGTCGAGATAGACCTGGTTGCGGCCGCCGTTGTGCGCCGACCAACCGCCGGACGGCGGCACACTCGACCCAACGCTCCATTGATCCTTGAACCCCGCCCACCAAGGCTTTTCAAAAAAGGGACTCATCAACCACTCTTCGTCCGAGAGGCTCGATTGGCGGGCAAGAGCAACGCTCTCGGGCGTGCGCCCGCGAAGGTAACGGGTTGTGCCAGGATTGGGTTCGGCGAGCTTGTCGCTGATGTAGTTGGCCCATCCGCGGTTCGGTGCGTTGGTGCCCTGCTCGCGCCACGGGCTGAGGAAATGCACTTGCCATTCGTTAGTGACCGCGACGGGCACCGGCGGGCTGAGCCACATGCGCACGTTTGGGGCGTAAGCGTGCAGCAGCGGCATGAACGAACCCATGGAGTTGTAGCGTTTGCCGGCGGCATCCACAGGAGGGGTGAGTTGGATTTCTGAGTCAGGCACATACGGCATTTTGCCCGCGTTATCAGCGAGATACATGGTGGTGGCGAGACCGATCTGGTGAAGGTTCGACAGGCAGGCGGAGCGCTGCGAGGCTTGCTTGGCCTTGCCCAAGGCCGGCAGGAGCATCGCCGCGAGAATCGCTATGATGGCGATGACCACCAGCAGTTCAATGAGAGTAAAGGCTGAGGAGCAATTGATGCCCGGGCTGCTGGCTCGACGAACAGCAGGCACCGAAGCCCAAGATTCAAACAAACTCATCACGGTACGTGGTATGGGAAGAAGCATTCGGCGAGAGGGCGATGATGTCAAAGCGAAATGAAAACCCGAAGAAGGCGCGCTGAACTACATCTGGGCGACCAATGCCACGGATTTAATCCTAATCACGGTGGCATCAGGCGCCCTGGGAAGCGCCGGAACCTGGCAGCCAATAACAAATATCCACGGCGCAGTGTCCAACGGCCCCACCACGCAACGTATCACCGTCCGCGACAACATCCCCGCGAGTGCCGCCAGCGCCCCGTATTATCAGCTCCGGGTGAGGCTCTAATGACCTTGAGTGCTGCTGACCAACGACTGGCCTGGGCAGTGGCGGCCTGCCGCAACGCGCAAATGCGGCTCACGCCGCTGCGCCAGGCCATGCTCGCGTTTCTCGCCACTCAACGCATGCCCGTGAGTCTGGAAATGATCGCCCAGGCTGACGGTGTTCGCGGCCAGTGCGACACTACGCCGGTGTAACTTTTTGTTGAGTGGCGGCTCAATTAACGCTGAATGGCATGAAATGAAGCGCGCGGAATTGCTTATGACCTTGAACGATTACGTGGAGGGCACGGTGGACCCGTCCATTTGCGAGGAGTTTGAGCAACTTTAGCCATGACATCTCGCTTTGATGAAGCAGCCGCGCAATGGGACAGCAATCCTGGTCGCGTAAATGTGGCCCGCGCAGTCGGCGAGGCTATTTGTCGCGCCATTCCATT
>JBAXTC010000122.1:0-14370 GCA_037130375.1 Verrucomicrobiota bacterium
GCACATGTTCACCAGCGGCCGGCAAATCTGGTAGAAACCGCCGCATTCGTTGTCGAGTCCTTCCAAGCCGTAGCTATCCAGCACCTGCGTCTCGTAGCGGGTCTGCAAGTACACGCCGCTATTGGCGCGGGCCTGGCCGAAATCGCGCGGCATGTATGGAAGGCGAAACTCGAGATGCAGTATATGGTCGCCAAATTTCTCCTTGCTCACCACGTCGCCGCTCTTGGCTGGTTCCATCACGCCTTCCGGTAGCAATTTCCACGTTGCAGGTTTACTGGCGTCTCGCGACTGCCATTGATCGAGGCTCGACCCATCAAAAAGCACCACTGCGCCTTCGGGCGGGCGTTTGCCCAGATTGGGGGAGACGCGCTGGGTCTGTTGCAGATCGAACTGACCTTTTTGGAGACCGGCCACTGTGCCTTGGACCGAGTTGTCCGCGACTTTGCCCGACCAGAGTGAAGCCGGCAGCAACAGGCCTTTGTCCGTGGCGTCCGTGATCCGGCCAACGTCAAACGGGATGTCATCCATGAGCCGGAACTGGCCGTCGCGAATCACACCGCGCAACCGATAGAGGTACGGTCCGCGTTGGCGGAAGTCGGCGACGAAGCGCGCCTCGTAGCGGCCTTGGTCCAGCGGGATCATGTAAACGGAGACCGGCTGCTTCTGGCCGCTGATCGAGACGCTGCCCTGCCAGTCACCCATGAACGGATCGGTGGCATTTTGGGCGGCGGCACGGAGTGTCAAGACCGTTGCCCCAACGAGAATCGTTCTTAGAATCGAACAAAGTGTCATTACCCGAGTGTTGGATCGTCTTTTCATTGTCATATTTGTATTTAATAAACTAACAGATTGTCGCCAAGTCGCGTCGCGTCGCCCGGCTTTATCGTCAGTTCCACGGTCTTCTCACCGTGGCACTTGCAGATGTTACCGCTGACGCTGCGCACCGTTGCGGAAGTCAGCTTACGGTCCGCGCGAGCGATATCCAAGGCAAACCCGCCGCGGGCGCGCAGGCTTTTTAGGCTGCCGCCGGGCGATTACCTGGTCATTTCGAGTTGAACCGGGCCGAGCAGTCCGGAGGTTGTCTGGCCGCGGTAGCGCGTAGGAACGGTGGTGTAATGATTGGCCAGTGTGTTGCAGACCAGCACCTCGATTTGGTTCTCGCCCCGTTTCACGGACTTTGTGATATCCAGCGTCCACGGCGGCGCAACCTTGACGCCGACAAGGCGACCGTTCACCCGCACCTCAGCAGACGCGACAACGTCACCGAGGTTGAGCATTACCTGCGTGGCGGCGGGAATCGTTACCGTCTTCCGGTAGCGCGCGCCGCCGGAATAACTCAGCAGGCCATCATTCTGCGACCAATCCCCGAGATCAATCTGGCCGCGGCCGCAGTGAAGTTGGATTGGCTCCGGCAGGGCCGCGCCACCATAAAACCCACGCTCCTGTTCGATGCGCAAGAGGACTGTTACCGGCTTGGCTAAAGGTTTCGGCACGGTGAGTTTGCCGTTACCGGTCAGAGGCTTGCCGTTGGCCCACGCCTGCACCTTGCCACGCGCGTTGATGATCGTCATCGCACGCAAACCTGGGGGTGCGACGAAACGATACCAGCCGACGGGCGTTTTCTCATTCGGGCGCACGTCAAACGGCAGCACGGCCGGGTCGTTCCACCATCGCATCGCCAATGCGTCTGCCGGGGCGGGCGGGATTTCTTTGGTGGTCACCGCAAAGTAGGCGGTCCCCGGCTGGTCGTAACTCAGCAGCAACGGATTCGCACCGGCCTTCAGGTTGAGCGTGGGGCCTGTGACGGCTTGGCCGTTGAGCCAGGTTTTGGCGGGCTTCAGATCGCCGGTTACGGCGTTTGCGGTCATGGCGCGCGGCGCGGCCACTGTCGTCCAGAGAAAGGTGCCGGCGCCATCGGCCTGGTAGCTGGAGCCTGTGGCCGAGCGTTTCGCGCTGCCGATGGCGATGAACTCGTCATGCACCTGCGCTTTCAAGCCGTGGTAGCCCTGGTGACCGGGGTCCGCTTCAATGCCCCAGCGCCATGAAAACTCGCAGGGCTGGCCTCCGGGAGTGGGCGTTTCATTGCGAGCCGGCAGCTCGCCGTATTTGAGGAACTGCGGACCGAACGAACTTGTGACTTTGTGCCACGGGCCGTTGGTCTTGTCACCTTCGCAATACCAGAACTGCCGGATCTCGGCGCCGATCAATGTCGGCGTGGGTGGCCAATGAAAATCGCCAAACCGGTTGTCGCTCGTCGGCTGCAACTCGAATTCCCAGTCGCCATCGAGTTTTACGACATCCACCGGCTGTGCCGATGAAGCGGTGGCGAGGGTCGCTGTGCCGGGACTGAAGACGACCAACTGAATTTCCTTTTCCGTCAGCGGCAGCTTGAGTTTGGTGATGTCGGCGGTCTGGGATGTCACGGCGAGCTGCCGCGTCGCCCCTGTCCACGGGTCCCACAACTCGACCTGACCGATGGCGCGGAAGGCGCACTCGGTATCTTTGGGCGCATTGTAAATGGCGTAGAGATCGCGCGAGCCGAGTTTGCGGTGTTGGATGTAACCGGGGCCGTCGTAGTCGCGGGCGGGCAACCGGGCGAACACGTCTTTCGCCGGGCCGTGAGGGAAAAGCTCATGCACCATTGCGGCCACTTCAGGATCGTCGCGGCCGATGCGGTCGCTGGCTTCGGGTAACGCATCGAGTGCGACCACGACGCCTCCGGCGCGGTGGAATTCGAGGGCTTTTTGCAGCGTGGAGTGGCGCACCGCTTTCATTGCGGGCAGGACCAGCACGCGATAAACTTCGCCAGAGACGTGGAGTTCTTTGCCGAGGACTTGAGCACGGGCGAGCGATTCAAAATCCATGAAGTCGAAGTCAATGGCTTTGGCGTAGAGCTGTTCGCCTGCGCTGCAGGCGGTTTGCACCGCTTCCTTGCCATTCATGCCGGCTTCCATCGGCGCGACGGGGTACAGGATGGCAACATCGCAGCGGTGATGGCCCTGGCTGAACAGGAAACTGAGGCGTTGGACGCAGTCCATGAACCCGCGCAAATGTTTCCAATAGGGCATGCGGAAGGTATTGTCCGGCGGCGCCCATTCCCACCAACCGCCATGGGTCGAGTAATACATGCCGTGGAATGACAGGAGGTTGTAGCCCATCACAAAATCGGCAAACGTTGCGTCCACGACACCCGCCGAGGTAGTGCCCCAACCGCTGCCGTAGTAGCCTTCGAGCCAGACTCGCGGACGCAGGAACAGGTGGGCGATGGAACTGGCGACCTTGGCCTTGATCAGGTCTTTTCCGAGCCCCGGCTGGTCGGCGCCGGGACCTTGGTTCCAGCGTTGGGTGCGAAAGTAGTCCCCGAACTCGACGACGTCGCGGCCGCGGCCGCCGTGGTCGCAGCCCATCGTCATGCCGCGCTGCTGATGCCAGTCGAAGACCGGTTTGAAAAACCCTTCCTCGGTCAGCGCGACTTTCACGTCGCTGTAATCGAGCCGCACTTTGGGCGTGCGCGGACCGATGTCCTTGAATAAGGCCGGCAGTTCCGGAACGAGGTCGTAGCCTTTGCGTTTTTTGAACTCATCGGCGAACCGCGCTGTCCAGAGGTTGCCGCCCACGCGGAACTCCAGCTCGTCAGAGAAGAAGAAGTTCAGCCCCCGACCGGCTTCGCCGGGGAAATGCTCCTCGAACTTGCCGAAAAATGCCTTCGCATACCCCGGGCCCGACAACGGATTCATCGGATCAATCGAGAGCGGCACTTTTTCGGCGCGCACGGCGACCGGTTGGCCACCGATGTTGGTGACCATGAGCGCGTCGGCGGGCGCGTCACCGGTGACCAGGCGCAATTGTTGGCCGCAGAGGTCAGGCTGGTCGCGCAGCCACTCGTCCACCCACCAACCCTGGCCAAGACCGAGGGTGTAATCGCTGAGGCTGATGCTCGCGCCCTGTTTTTTCGCTTCTTCCATGAACCAGCCGGCCAGTTTCCACCACTCCTGGGAGAACAACGGCGGCTGGCTTGGATAGGTCAGCCCGTAACTGCGGCCGCCCTTGTCGGAATGGGCGTAGTTAATCTGGTAGCCCGAGACACCCATGCCGGCCATCTGTTGCAGCTCCCAGCCAAGCCGCTCCTTTGTCAACGGATCGCCAAGCCACCAGAAAAACGGCACGATGCCAAAACCCGGGGGCGGTTTCTGGAATCCCGGTTGGGCATCAAAGTCTGGGGCGCGGTGGGCTTGACCCACTGCCCATGCCGGCATCGGGCGCACATTGGCCGGATCGCTGAAAGACAGATTCCCGGCATAGGATGCTGTCGCGAGCAAGCAGCAAAACAAACTACTCCAGCGATGGTTTTGAGTTTTCATAACACATCCAGCACACCGTTCAGGGAGGTCACTCCGCCGAAGTCGATGAACACGTCGCCAAACGCCTGATACGCGCACCAGACTTGGTTTTGTTCATAGTCAATCGTCACGGTAACGCGCAGGAACTCCGTGCGGGGATTCATCACAGTCTCTGTGATGTTACCGTCTTCAATTCACCGTCTGCCCATACCTTGACCGGACGGGGCGAGGCAGAGGCGATGCGGTAACTAGTGATCTTGCCGTGTTTCCATGCGATATCCACTGTGAATCCCCCGCGGGCGCGCAGGCCGCGGAATGAGCCGGAAGGCCATGCGGCGGGCAGCGCGGGCAGCAGGCGGATGACCGGAGCGCTGTCGCCGTTGCTCTGTAACAGCATTTCGGCGATGCCGGCGCAGCCGCCGAAATTGCCATCAATCTGGAACGGGGGATGGAAGCAAAACAGGTTGTCTGCCGAACCGCCGCCGCCCAGGTAATTCATGGCGGTGCCCATGACGGGCCGCAGGAGCATCTGCAACAGTTTATGGGCGCGATCTCCGTCGCCCAGCCGCGCCCAGAAGTTGATTTTCCAGGCGAGAGACCAACCGGTGCCTTCGTCGCCGCGGCCTTCCAACAATTTGCGCGCGGCTTGCGCGAGATCTGGCGTCCCGGCCAGAGTGATCTCATCATAAGGATAAAGGCCGTAGAGCGGCGAAACGTGCCGGTGATGAGGCTCGGGCTCGGGATACGGCCTGAGCCACTCCTGCAATCGGCCGTCCGGCCCGATTTGATTCGGCGCCAGCCGGGCGCGCTTGCGCGCCAGTTCGCGGCGGAGGTCCTCGTCCAGCCCGAGAATTTCTGCGGCCTGCGCGGTATTGCCGAAAAGCTCGCGCAACTGTTGCATGTCAATGGCCGGCCCCATGCAGACCTGGGCCGTGCGACCGTCAGGAAGGCGGAAGGAGTTTTCGGGCGAATTGGATGGTCCGGTGACGAGCCAGCCGTGCTCCGGTTCTTCCCAGATGTTATCGAGATAAAACAAGGCGCATTCTTTTAGGATCGGATAGGCCCAGGCGAGGAACGCACGATTGCGAGTGTAGGCGTATTGCGTCCAGAGGTGCTCACACAGCCAGGCTGAGCCGCCGGTGGTCGCGCCCCACGAGGCGTGCTCGCCGGGGGCGGTGAAGCCCCATGGGTTGGTGATGACATGCGCAACCCAGCCGCGCGAGTTGTAATATGCTTTCGCCGTTTTGCGGCCCGGCGGCACAAGCGAGGCGATCAGTTTATTGAGCGGCTCCTGCAGTTCCGAAAGGTTGCAGACCTGGGCGGGCCAGTAGTTCATCTGCACGTTGATATCAAGGTGCCAGTCGCCGTTCCACGGGGTCTGGATTTCCTCGGCCCAGATGCCCTGCAAATTTGCCGGCAGGCCGCCGGGCCGCGAGGAGCTGATGAGGAGATAGCGTCCGAAGTTGAAATACAGCGCCGCCAATTCCGGATCGGGCGCGCCCTTGGCGAAGCCGGCGAGCCGCCGCTCCATCGGCAACGCTGCATTGGGCGAAGCGGCGCCGGCATTCAGATTCAGCGAGACGCGGTTGAACCATTGTTCGTGATCGGTTTTTTGCGCGGCGCGAAGTTTGGCAAAGGACTTCCTGGCGGCCTTATCGAGATCGCTTAGCGTCGCGCTAACCGGATCACTCAGTTGGCGTCCTGCGAAGCCGCGGAAATCCGTCGCTGCGGCAAACAGTAAGACCACTTCGTCGGCCTTTTCGATAACGAGCCTGTTACCGGATGCCTTTACGGAACCGCCCCGCGACCGCAGGCGAAGTCGTCCGGCATAGCTCACGCCCTTGCCCCCGCGACCGTCGTTCAGCGTTCCGGTCATTAAAAGCTCGTGATCATTCACCGCCACGGTCTGGAATCGTTCCTGGCGATCCAGGGCCACCGTGAATGAGAGCGAGCCCCGATGGTCGGCGGTTAGTCGTGAGACGAAAACCTGGTCGGGCGCACTGATGAAATGTGAGCGCCCAAACCGCACTCCGTTTGCCTCGTATGTGATGTCACCGGCGGCGGTGCGAAGATCGAGCTTTCGCGAGTAATTGTTCGCCTGGGCGTCTCCGAATGTTAGCCGCAGGTTGCCCAGCGTTTGATAGCAACCGAACGGGACATTCGCCCCGTTCCCCTGCCCCGAGCCGGCGCCTTTGCAAGTGAAGTTCTTCATCACGAGGTCAGCGGCCTCGGGATTCTTTCCCTCGGCCAAAAGGCGTCGGATTTCCGGCAGCGCCTGGCAGGCATCGTCGCGATCATTCGCTTCGGGAGAGCCCGACCAGAGGGAGCTTTCATTGAGGACAATTCGTTCCTCGGCAACACCGCCAAAGACCATAGCCCCGATGCGCCCGTTGCCGAGCGGCAGGGCCTGGTGAAAAGCCTTTGCTGGTTCTGAAAATACGAGCTCTGTGGCAGCGTCGGAGGTTGCGGAGAACTCGACATTGCCGGCGAGACCGGCACGCGAGAATGAGAGCAAGGCGATGGCGCCGACGAAGTGGGCGGCGAATTTGAGTGGGATGTAGTGTTTCATGGTTTTTCGAGCAGCACGGCATCGAGGCCGAAGAAGTATTTCGCGCCAGTGGAGGCTGGATTTGTCCCGACCACCTCGGCGCGGAGGATAAACCTTCCGTCCTTAGGTTCGTGGACGCCGAGGTTAAGCGGTTCGGTGGGGGCTGGCTTTGCGGCGTAGCCGTCGAATGCCACCTCGGCGGCTTTCCCGTTCACGGTGAACCGGAGTGACCCGTAATCCGGGGCGCGTGTGGCGTGGAGAACAATCCTTCTCGACCCCGGCTCTGTAGCGGGGATGGCGACTTCCACGAAGTCTCCTGCTCGCTGGGCCCGGACAAAGAGTTGGGCATCGGCGCTCCAGCCATTCCCGACGGCGTGCAGATCCTGGGTCTCCGCCACCAGCCCTGGGGACTGATCGACGAGCGCCAAGGACTCGCATTCGAGAGCGCCGGCGATCTTAAGCGGGGGTCGCCTGGCATCTCGAAGCCGCTCGGCGAGCGCTGGGAGGTTCGGAAAAGGGGCATGCGGCTCAGCCTGATACCAGTACGCGACCGAGGCGATGTCGTCCGCCAGTTTCTTGTACTTGCCGTCTGGTCCCCATCCCAGAGCCTGAATCGTCACCCGGAGGTTCTCCTGGAAGTTGATTGGATCCTGAATGTGCCAACGGTAGAGGCTCCAGAAGGTGGGCGGCTCGGAGGATTCGGAGGCGGGAAGGACCGTCCCGGAGTAAGGCGTCGTGTAGGGCCGGGAGAAACCGTAGCTGCCAAGGAAGTAGTCTTCTGTCCCGGTGCCGCAAATCGTCGGGAACCGGTCATCACCGTCCAGGTAGAACTTGATTTCGCCTTCGCCGAACCAGCCTTTCTCCATCTGGGTCCAGGCAAGGAATGTGCCCACATAACGGCCACGTCCCTTGACCCCGTCAAGGATCACATAAGGGTTCCGCTCGGCGGTCGAAGCCCGGCGATATTGCGCATGGAAGGTTCCGGACGAAGCGCCAACCTCGGTCTCCACGTAGGTGATCTGGTAGGCAACCAACTCGACATCCTGGGCAGTTTCGTTGGAGAGGGTGATGCGGGCATGTTTGCGAAACGGCATGGGCCAGAAGCAGTTCAAGGCATTGGCGGGATTGACTACAATGGCCAGGGAGTTCACAGGCGCGAACCGTCCGTGGCCCACGGCAAAGAAGTCCGGCACCGGCGTCTCCACCGACGGCGTTTCTTCGCCATCCCAGTAGAATCGGATGACCAGGCCGCGGTTCAAACCTTCGACCATCCATATATGCTGGATGATTCCCGGTCCGCCGACGTCCATCAAGACTGCCGTCTCGTGAGCGTTAAGGCGGATGAAGGGGCGGACCTTCCAGTCCTGGCCCAGGTTGTCTGCCGCCCGGGCGCTTGCCGCCGGTTTGGGCTCGGTCGGATTGGGGATTGCCATGCCGCCCTTGCCTTTCTCGCCGGTCGGGTTCTCAGCCGAAATCGACCGCGTGCGGCCGTGGCCGAGGAGCGGCAGGCTGCCCAGGCCGGATTGGAGGCCATTGAATGGGTCCTGGCCCAGATCAGTTGCCTTGGCGGGCGCGGCAGCCGACGCGGACACATTGTCCAAAGGGGGTTTGGGCGCTTCGGCGGCGACAGCAGGATATTGCCGCAACAAGACGTGTGAAATGCCGGCCAGGAGGGCCGGGATGATGAAGGCCCGGGAGCAGGCCACGAAGCGATTTCGCATGGGATTTTCCTTTGGTGTTTAGGTGGATGGTTTCAGCGATCGGTTCATGCCAGCTTTATGTCGTTGTTTTGGCCAGGCATTGATTCTGCGGCGCGGCTCTCATCGTGGACAGCTAAATTCCACAAACACACTCTGGCCGGGACCCACTTCCAATGGCAACCGATCCGGCTTCGGGTAAGCGCGATTCGAGCGCCATTCCCGGGCTGAGTCACAGCGAATCCTGGGCTGCAGCACCACCCGGGCGATGGCGCCCGGATCGGTGACTGCCGGCTGGTCGGGCTTCTTGGCGACGCCGGCGTTGTTGACGAGCTCGATCACCCAACCCTTGGGGGAGCGGTTGATCTGGTATTGGATGGGATCTCCGGAAACATCGAAGGGAAGGGTTTCGCGGGCCAGACGATTGAGTCGGGAATCGGAAATGGCAGCCGGGCGGCCGGTTGCAGGATTAGTCCACGGCTGCAGCACCTCGATGCCGTGACGTTTCACCAGGCGGGGAAACCGGGGGCCTAACGCTGTCTGATGTGCCGGCGAAAGCAGCAGGGTGCTGCCTCGCTTCAGCGCGGCCTCCAGTTTGGCGACGAGTTCGTCGTCGAACTCAATGTCTCCCGCCAGCAGAATGACCGGGTAACTGGAGAGCATTTCCGCCGAGGCGCTGGTGAGATGCACATCGAACATTTCCCCGTAGGGAGAGGGCCGCAGGTAGCTGGATTCAGGATTGTCCGGATCCGGCTTGTGGTGAATATGATCACTGCCTGGAAAGAGTTGGTGGTCGAACAAATCACGGAGCTGGCGGTCACCCGTGGTCGGCTCGAGGATGCCCCACGGTTTGTCCATGTAGCCGTTGTATCCGGCCAGATGATCGAGCACGATGGCCACCGGCGTGAACGGCGCACCGCGCTCGTGTGTTCGCATGAACTGATAGACTTCCGCCGCCTTCCGGCCATGCGAGGTCAATGTCCAAGGCGCTTCCGGTTTCTCAAAGAACGTGGCGATGCTGTTTTCCGGCGTCACCATGGCGGCCCCGGCAAACCAGCCGTGCAGCCACATTCGTTCGTAAAAGCTGAGCGAGTGGCCGGCGTCCAATCCCCGGGCATCGCGACCTTCCTTGCGCAACGGTCCGCTCATGGTGCAGGCACCGTTAAACCACGGACTGACTTGAACCGACCAGGGCTTCCGCCACTGCCGGGAGGCGCCGCGGGCAAATGCCAGCTTCGATTGCGTGAATGCGATGTTCTCGCCCAGCTCAAGCCCGATGCATCGGGCGCCCCACTCCCCGACGTAGGCCTCATAATGCGAATGGCCGGTGACGCTGATAACGCGGTTGAGCAAGTCACGCTGGCGACTCGTGTAATAGTCCTTGATAATGTCGTAGCACTCCCGCCGGCTGGTCGGGCGCCGGTCGTAGCCGGCCAGGCCGGGCGGTTTCATGAGGTGCTTGAAGGCGTCAAACTCTTTGCCGTAAACATCCCGCCACCAGGGTTCGTTTGGTGAAAGGTTGTGAAAGTAATAACCCCATTCACCGAGTTGGACGGCGGTGAAAACACCCGCCCGGTCCATCGCCGCGAGCGCCGCTTCATTTTCAGGGCCAAGCACACACCGTCCGCCTTTGATCTGCATATCCGCGCAACCGGGGTAGCAGATGACCGGCCAACCCACACTGGCGAGATAGTCGAAGGCCGGTTGCGTGGCGCGGTTTGGTGCGGGTCCGGGATCAAACCCATTCCCAAGCTGCTGGTCGCGCATCACTTGGACAAGTTGTTTCACCGGTTCCATCTCACCGGGTGCGCCGTAGATGGTAAACACAAAGGCCGGGTGGCCCGGCAGTGGTCGCACCTGCCAGTTCGTCGGGACGGGTGCCGCGAAGTCAACGGGGCCTCCAAAGGCAACGCCCCCGATCGGGACGAACCAGAGCCCCAAGAGCAGACTAATAGGTTTATAGCTGTGCATAGTGGTCTATCGCGCCGGCAGCGTCGGGTTGCCGGGCGCCGGCGGCAGCAAGGCGAGAATGTCCTGCTGTTTCTGGTACCAATCCCGGACGGAGCGTGACAGCAGCGAGACTTTGAAATCCTTGAAGTGAGCGAGGTTGAGCGACGCCTCGACTTCGTTTTTGAGCTGGGTGTTCAGGTCCGATTTGGCATCTTCGGCCCAACCTTTGAAGGAGCCGGCCTTGTCGTCGAGGGCCTTGGCGGCGTTGATCCGGGTTTCCTGGTCGTATTTGAACTCGGGAACCTCGACGTAGCCCTTGTCAACCTTGCCTGGCAGCCGTTTGGCGTCTTCCTTGGCGGTGATCACGAGCTTGGCCAATTCAGCGGGGGTGTTGGCGGAATAATGAAACACGATCGGCTGGCGAATGTCGAACCGCGCAATGCGCGAGGAGACACGGCCGGTGCCGGTCTCGATTTGACCCGCGGTTTCAAAAAACCGGGTGTAGCGCAAATCGCTGCCGCTCGGTTCTTTGCCCTCGGCGGCGCCCGGTTGGTAGGGGGAAATGAAATAGCGCACCTCGTAGCGTTGTTCCAGGTTCTGATCCGTTTGCCGGTTGCGCGCCTGGACGCTCTGGCGAATGATGAGCCGACCGGAGTCCGAGCGCATCTCGAAGACACGGCCTTGCGGCACTTCGAGGACACGGTCGTGCTCCGAGATCGGCACCGCGCCGCCTTCGGTCCATCCCATGGTGAACACGCGGCGCATGCCCTGATTGAAATCGACCACCACTAGCTTGGCGTCCTGGCGGACGATGGCAAAATTAGCCAGCAAGCGTCGCGCCGGCAGATCTTCAGTGACCTCAAACCCCTTGGTCGATTCGTACATATCCACTCCGTCCGGAAACAACTCGAAGCGGACAATTCTTCCTGCCAGGCCGCTGCTGGTTGCCGCCGGTGCCTGCGGGATCAGCGACGCCGAGAAGAGGTAATCTTTTCCAAACGCCGACTTGGGAATGGCCAGCAGGAGGCCCTCGGCCACCTGGAGTTCCGGCGCGAGGTCGGCGGACGGCTTGGGGCGCGTGGCGACAGCAACCGTGCCCTGCTGGCTATTGGTCGCCGAAGCCGCCGGCGGGTTGGTGATGCCCGGCTGGCTGGAATGGTCCGCCTCGGCCGCCAACAACTCACATGACGCCGCGAACAGGAGCGTGGATGCTAACTTGCCGAAGGAGGACCAAGGAGACGAAACGACGCGTGCTTTCATTCAAATGCTATGGAAGTTGGCCCAGACGGCGGCCCCGGCGCAAGCCCAAACCCGGCATGCGGCGATCTTTCGGCTGGGAATTGGAATCCCAGCTTTAAGTTTGCTTTTGGTCCAACGGAGCTATGCCCGACGGGCCGCCACCGACAGCTCCGTCAGGAGCGGCATGTTTATAGGAATCGGAACCAACAACGGTCTCCGCAAGCTCCGCTAGCAGCGGCATGGAACCGTTCGTCTGCGCCCCAATCCGACATGCCGCTCCTGACGGAGCTTGGTTCTCGGGGGTGGTGCCTCAGCTATAAACATGCCGCTACTAACGTCCGTGGCGAGCATTCATCTCTATCACCGCTCCGGAAATTCAACCTGATTCCGAAATGAAAAGGGGGTCATATTCTCTCGCATCCCGTGTCTTTTCTTGCGCAACGGGTGTTTGAATGCTACGTATAGTGCGTTATAGGCGAACAATAAGTAGTATTATGATGAACCTCACGCTACTTGGCCATGAATCCGTCGCTAAAACAATTTAAGGACGAGTATCAAACTCTGCTGCTGGATTTTGTCTGGCGGCAGTGGTCCGCCTTGGGCGTCGCCGCCCAGACCCAGGCTGCGAATGACTCTATCATTGATCCCGAGGCGTTGCTGTTGTTGACCTGTACCGTGGGCCGCTCCGATCCGCGCCTGTTCGACGAAATGCTCGACTGGCTCCAAGTGAACGGGTGGCTCATCAACGTGATGCGACTCAAACGCATCCTCTGTACCGAGAAATTCGCTGGTGAACCGGTGCTGGCAGCGATCGCCGGATGGTTGGCCAAGGGGGCGGAGGCGCCCAAATGGAAACTGTTGGCGGCCTCGGCGCCGCCGCCCGCCGCCGCGAAACCATTATTCTTCAGCGAAGACGGGCAGGCAATTCCTGTGCTCGGGGAACCCGAACCGGTCTTTGCGCGTTACGGATGGCAGCGCGGTCCGCTGCGGGTGCGCGGCTACTCGCAGGAATTTCGTCCGGCCGAAGCCGCCACTCTGGCCCTGCAACTCCGGGCGTTGCTCGGCATCAACGTTCGCTGCGAAATTGTGATGTATCTGCTCACGCATGACACGGCCCATCCTTCGCAGATTGCCCGCGAGGCTTATTACTTTGAGCGGACGGTGCAGGGGACCCTTGCGGACATGAGCCGGTCGGGGGTGGTCCAGTTGCGCACCGCCAGTCGGGAGAAGCACTACTGGCTCAAGCCCGGCCAGTGGCTGCAGTTGCTCAATCGCGACGGGCAATCGACCCCGAAGTGGATTGCCTGGCCTCCCTTGTTCAGTGCCCTGGAGCAAATCTGGCTGCGGCTGCGCGATGCGAAATTGCACGATCTCGAATCATTGCTGCAAGCCTCTGAGGTTCGTCAACTCATGGCCAAAGTGCGCCCCGCCATCGAGCGCGCAGGCTTCGACCGGGCTCTCTCGGATGACCGGCAACACCTGGGCGAGTCGTATTTGCCTGTGTTCATGGCGGACGTGAAGCAACTCGTGAGCTGAAAGGAAAATGTTTCTCGAGCAAGGACGAAACACGGGACGAAACACGGGGGTGAGATCCCGTGTCTTCTCTTGCGAAACGGGTGTTTGAATGCTACGCACAGTGCGTTATCACGCATGACACGGCCCATCCTTCGCAGATTGCCCGCGAGTGCTTATTACTTTGAGCGGACGGTGCAGGGGACCCTTGCGGACATGAGCCGGTCGGGGGCGGTCCAGTTGTGCACAGCTTCATTATATCCTTTTCATAAAGACGCTATCGTTTAATTATGTCTTTTATGGAAAGAGAAATGAATCAGGTCATTCGCCAGAAAATCACCGATGCGCTTGCCGCGTCCGTGCCGGCGCACACCCGGCGCGATGTGTATCTGCCCGGCATCAAGGGCAAGGTGATGGCCGTGATCGGGATGCGGCGTAGCGGCAAGACCACCTTTCTGTGGCAGTGCCTCGCCGACCGGCTTAAAGCCGGCACACCGCGCGATGCGCTCCTCTATTTCAACTTCGAGGATGAACGGCTGGCAGAAATGACCGCCTACGAACTCCAACGGGTCGTCGAGGAATACTTCAGTCTGCATCCTGAACACCGCGACTCCCAGCGGGTCACCTTCTTTCTCGACGAGATTCAGGAGGTGCCCGGCTGGGAAACCTTCGTCCGGCGGTTGCTGGACACCGAGAAGGTTGAACTGTTTCTGTCCGGTTCATCTGCCCGCCTGTTGAGCCGCGAGGTCGCCACCAGTATGCGCGGGCGGGCGATGGAAGTGTTGGTGCATCCGTTCAGTCTGCGGGAAATGCTCCGGCATCGCGGGGCTGAACCCATGTCGCCCTGGGCGGATTTACCCAAGGCCAGCCGCTCGACCCTCGACAAACACTTCCGGGTGTATCTCGCCGAGGGCGGATTTCCTGAATCGCAAGGCGTTGCCGCCCGCGACCGTGCAGGCCTCCTGCGGACCTATGTGGACGTGGCCATTTTGCGCGATGTGATCGAGCGGCACAACGTCACCAATCCGACGGCGCTGCGCTGGCTGCAACGCCACTTGCTCGGCAATCCCGCCGGGACGTTCAG
>JBAXTC010001220.1:0-1578 GCA_037130375.1 Verrucomicrobiota bacterium
ATGGTGCCGATGGAGGGGGTCGAACCCACACACTCTCACGAGTACTAGATTTTGAGTCTAGCGCGTCTGCCAATTCCGCCACATCGGCTACACTGATTACCAAGCACTTATATTGCCGCGCGTTCGCGTCGCGCCGGAACATACAGGAAGGTGCTGGATGAGCGCAAGCACCCAATTCTGATCCTAAAAGGGGGAATGACCCTTACATAAGACCGAGCCTCCGGAGTCTGGCTCGAAGCACGGAGGTTTCCCCTCCCATTCCCGGATGCGGTCGCAAGCTTCTTGAAAATAGTCGCGGAAGGGGTCCAGCCAAATAATCCGGCGGTCTCGCTTGAACCATGTGATCTGCCCTTTCGCAAACTGGCGGATGGCAATTCCGAGCTCCAGGCTCAGGTCCTCGATGGTGGCCAATTCTCGACGGAGATAGCGCGTGATGTAGCGGTATTCCAGCCCAAGTTTGTCGAGCCGGATGTCGGACACGCCCCGGGAGCGGAGTCCGGCGACTTCGTCGATCATGCCGTTAGCCAGGCGGTCCCGGAGGCGTTTTCCGATTCTTTCTTCAAGGAGTTCGCGCGGCCAGGTCAACCCCAGTTGCAGGCAGTTGTAGCGCGGGGAGCTTTGGTGGGCTGCCGAGTGCGCGCGGCCGGCGGCGGCAATTTCGATGGCTCGTATCAGCCGGCGCCGGTTGCTTTTATCGATGCGGCTAGCGGCGATCGGGTCGGACTTTTCAAGTCTTTCGACCAATTGAGGCAGGGGAAGGCCCTCGAGTTCCGCGCGCAGTTGGTCGTTGGGAGGGACATCCACCAGTTCATAACCTTCGACGATCGCGCTGATGTATAAACCGGTTCCGCCGACGAGCAGGGGCCTTTTTCCGGCTCCGGAAATGGAGTCGATGGCGCTGTAAGCGGCCCGCTGATACTGCGCCAGCGAGAAATATTCGGACACATCGGCGACGTCGATGAGGTGGTGTTTTACCGTGCCGGCCTGGGCTGGGGTGATCTTCCCGCTGCCCAAGTCCAAACCGCGATAGACCTGGCGAGAGTCGGCGGAGACGACTTCGCCGCCGAGGTGGTTCGCCAGACGAATGCCAAGCTCGCTCTTTCCGGAGGCATTGGTTCCAAGAATGACGAAAAGGTTCTGCATCCTCAGTGGGAACGCTGGTCTTTGCTTGCGCCAGCAAACGATTTCGCGCATCAGCGGGGAGAATCCACATCCTGCTCCGGGATGAGTCCCAGCGAAGCCAGCCATTTCAAAGCACCGCTCTGCCACGCGTCCCACATCGGACCCTTGTATCCATTTAGCCCGTGATCTCCGGAGGGAAGTTCCAGGTAACGTGACGGGACCTTTTGCTTCTGGAGGGCCTCGTAGAACAGGCGACTGTTATCCGGCGACACGGCCTTGTCATCCAGCGCATGCGCCAGAAACGTTGGCGGGGTCATGGGGGTGACTTGTTTCTCGTTCGAGAACAACTCGACGGTTTCAGAAGAGGGAGCCGGCCCGAGCAGATTTTGTTTCGAGCCGCTGTGGGTCTTCTCGCTCATGGTGATGACGGGGTACACGAGCACGGCGAAGTCCGGC
>JBAXTC010001221.1:0-1577 GCA_037130375.1 Verrucomicrobiota bacterium
ACGGGAACATCACGCCGGGCTGGCAATATGCCGCGGGGACAAATCCCTACGCCAATTTCGCCCGCATCGTTTCACCCCAGAAGGCCAGCGGGACCGGCGCATCGGTTTCCCCATACCCGGGGGTCACCAATTACCTGAATTTTCTGGTCAAAAATCCGCTCACGCTGAACGGGGCGAGCGTGCAGGGCGGGAATGTGACGGTCACTTTTGATGTCACGAATACCATCACCACGAATTTTCTCTATTACTATCTCGGGTATCAGACCAGCGTGGCCACCAACAACGTCGGCGGATGGACGTTCACCCTGTCTTACCACCCGGAGCTTGTGCCGGCGAGTTATGATCTTGTCGCGATTGGCGCGATTGCCAGCAGCACGACCAATGTTACGCCCACCGGCACCAACATAGTTGTGAACTTTCCCGTGCAATACACCAACACGATTGCCTTTTCGATTCCTGACACCAACACCACGATCTGCGCGAGCGCCTTCATCTACAGTGCGCCGGTGGGCACAAATTATTCGGTCAACGGCACGCTGGTCACCGACTTCACGCACCCCAGCTATCTGGTGGAGACCTGGATGCTCGGCGATGTGTTGTCGGCCGTCAATTTTGGCTTTGCGGGGGGGATTTACGGAACGAACTCGGAGCAATGGTTTTCGGAGGTGGAGTGGACTTCATACCCGTATGGCTGGGCGCAACCGTCTCCTTACAACAACCCCACCAACGGCTATTTCAATCCCTACGCCGGCTTGATGTATTATGAGGCCGATGCCTACACGTTTGCGTTTTCCGAGCGGATCACGCCGGATGTCGGGTTGCCGGTGGAGAGCGGCGACGTGATCCGGATCACCCTGCTTCCGGATGACCGACTGGATTCGCCGATCCCGGTCGTGCAAACGAATCTGACCACCGGAAATTCCATCACCTTGAGCTGGAACCCGGTGGCCGGCGCGACCGGTTATCGGGTCAATATGCTCCGCCCGCTGGGGATCGCTTCGGCCAACATCACCTCCACCAGCCACACCTTCACCGGGCTCGCGGCCGGCACGCCTTGCGTGATGTCGGTGCAGGCGGTGGGAACCCAAAACGGAAATCCCATCATCACCCCCGCCCGCCCAATTTCAGCCACCACCGCCGGCGCCTTTGTGCCCGATACCAGCGGAACGCTTACAGCCGTCCAGGTTAGCATTAGCATATCCGATCCATTGTACCAGGTGGGTTATGTCTCGCTCAATGGGGTTCAGCTTTTCCGGACGAATAGCGTCAATCCGAGTCCATGGCAGAATACGAATGGGGTGCCGGCGCGCTGGCTGGCGGCAGCGGGGACCAACCAGGTGCCCGTCACGGTGTATGATAACAGCGGCAATGTCCTCTTTAACGATTGGTTCGCGTTCGTGCTTACCGCCACCAATGCCGGCCAATATGTGGTTTCGGACTATGTTCTTTACGGCCAAAAGACCGGGACGCTGCCGGCTCTGCCCTTGGGCAATCCATTTGTCCCCTCCCTCATCAATTACAACCTCCTTTTTACCTTGAACTACATACCGGCTGAAATTCGCAAATATGCCCCCGTC
>JBAXTC010001222.1:0-1573 GCA_037130375.1 Verrucomicrobiota bacterium
CGACGGGTGTACATTCCCAAAGCCGACGGCAAACAACGACCGCTGGGCATACCGAGCCTGCGAGACCGGGTAGTGCAGATGGCTTTGGTCATCGTGCTGGGACCCATCTTGGAGGCGGACCTGCCCGACGAACAATACGCCTACCGAGAGCAGCGCAGCGCCCACGACGCCATCCGCGCCGTGCATGGGCTGGTCAATCGAGGCCACCGTCAGGTGGTAGATGCCGACCTGAGCGGCTACTTCGACACCATCCCGCACCACGAGCTGATGAAAAGCGTGGCGCGCCGCGTCAGCGACGGGGCCGTATTGAGGCTCATCCAGCAGTGGCTGGAAATGCCCGTTGAAGAAACCGACGGACGAGGGCGCCGACGCCGCACGACGGTCAACAAGGACAGTGGACGAGGCACGCCGCAAGGGGCGCCGATTTCACCCCTGCTGGCCAATCTCTACATGAGGCGGTTTATCCTGGGATGGAAGCAGCAAGGTTGGGAAAAACGGCTGGGAGCACACATCGTGAACTATGCGGACGACTTCGTCATCCTGTGCCGAGGTTCGGCGCAGGAGGCGCAGGAACGGATGCAGAAAATCATGAAGGTGCTCAAGCTGACGGTGAACGAGAAGAAAACCAAGACCTGTCAGTTGCCCGAGGAAAGTTTCGACTTTCTGGGCTACACGATAGGGCGGTGCTACTCGACCCGAACCGGCCGCGCCTACCTGGGGACACGACCGGCCAAGAAGCGTATTCAGCGCATCTGCGCGGACGTGAGCGAGCAAACGCAAAGGTCTAGACAAGGGAAGCAGGCCGTAGATTTGGTGGCCGGACTGAACCGCAAACTGCGGGGATGGGCCAACTACTTCTGTCTGGGACCCGTGAGCAAAGCCTATCGGGCGGTGGGCAGCCACACCCGGCAGAGGCTCCGTCATTGGTTATGCAGGAAACACAAGAAAGCCGGCACGGGCATGAGGGCCTATCCCGACGAGTATCTTTACGAGACACTCGGCCTGTTCCGGCTGGAGAAACAAACTGCAAACCTGCCGTGGGCGAAAACCTGAGCACCTTGTCCGGAAGCCGTATGCGGGAAAACCGCCCGTCCGGTTTGAAGAGCGGGATGTGGAAACGGAAGTTCTCCGAGCTCACCGCGCCACATCTCGACTCCACCACCCTTTAGCGCCGCGTTAGGGCACGCGGCCTACAGCAGGGGGGCGCGGTTGTAGGCCGCGTGCCCTCACGCGGCGCACTGTTGGCGTTTCCATCGGAGTGTGAAATATCCAGGCTAGTTACACCGTTACTAATCACGATGTACTCATATCCTTGGTCGCAACCTTTGGTTTGGTCCCTTTCTGGAGGTTTGTGAAGTGAGGCATCTACAGCGTGCCGAGGAGTCGCGCGAGCTCGCGGCGTATTTGCTGGATGTCCCTCCATCGCTGATCCTCGACGCGGCGTCTCTTGGCGAGATCGCCCGGGTCCATCAGTGCAGAGTAGTGCTCGATCGTGCAGAAGCCGCCTACCCGGGACGCCTCCTCACCCAGGAGCCGCCTGGCTGCCGCAACATCGTCCGCCTTTGCAGAAGCG
>JBAXTC010001223.1:0-1568 GCA_037130375.1 Verrucomicrobiota bacterium
GGAGCAGCTCATTTACAATCTTGGGAGAAACGATCCTGGAAAAGATGGATTTGACCCTCCGCCGTTCGGCCTGCTCAACCACGACGCGCCAGGTGACCAGGCACAGGTGCGTCATCAGCAAAGCGCCGAACACCGGGAGGACGAAGGGAATCCAGTAGCGGCTTTGCACATAGAGCACAACCCCAAGAAGGACATAGGCAACCACCAGAAGACACACCATTCCGAAAGCCAGAAGGGCGCGCAATTCCCAGGTCAGAACCCCGGCCACGATTCCCAGCAGCACAATCAGGGCGAGTTCCAGCGCGAGTGGAGCGCGCCGGACAAACCGGCCCGTGATGATGGAGTTCGCCACATTCCAGTGCTCGCTGGCCAGCACCGTGTGATCGCTCAGCGGGGTAGCGCCAAGGTCGCTCAGGTTCCTGCCCGTGGCGGTCGAACCAACAACCACCAGCTTGCCTGCCCAGCGGTTTTCCAGGTTGTTGGTGATCCCTTTGAGCCGTTGGTAGTTTTGCAGCAGCAGATCTTGAATTGGGGCTGCAGCAAGCCTCGGATGACTGGGAGGCATGCACCAATCTATGTAGAAGAACCCGTCGGCATCCACCGGCACAACCCGTTCCACGCCGCCCTGGCCGTGCAGGGTAATCCGGCCATGCTTGAGATCAATCCGGGCTCTAGCCAGGTCGAGCTTCAATTCCTGCGCTCCCAGAACTATTCCCATGTGCCATACCCGCTCTTCCGTGAAGGGTTTGGCTTTTCGCTCCGTGCCCGGAGGGATCTTGTCGCCAACAAAATCCGCCAGATCAAAATTGCCATCTGCGTCGAGCGGGATGATGATTTCGTCGAGCCCGGGGCGGGGCAAAACGATCCGGCGCGGTTCGATGCGGGCATGATCCAACCGCACTCCGTAATCCGGATTCGCCTCCACCTGGGCAAAGGCGTAATGCCACCGCCGATAAACCTGAAACGCCCTTGTGCGGCGCAGAATCTCCGCCTGCTCGGTCACCACGTCGCCCGGAGCTAGTGCGCTGTTGACGAAAAGGGCAGGCGGTGGTGTGTTCGTCGTGGCGGCGATGATGACGTTTCCAGCCCGGCGCATTTGCGAGGCGAAGAACGCATCCGATTCCTGCAGTTCACCCCCGTCTGCCATCTGAACGGGCGGGTCGTAGGGGCGCAGCTCTGCAAAGATCACGTCTATGGCCACCGCCTTCGCCCCTTGAATCGCCAGTTCCTCGACAAGGCGTCCATAAACCTGCCGCGGCCAAAACAGAGAGAAATGGAACCCGAGCGATCCATCGAACATCCTGACGGCGCTCTGGTCGTTGATTTCCACGAAACCCAAGTTGGTTGCCACCAGCGGCTCAAACTTGAGGGCCTGGCGAACGCGGATGTCGTAGGTCATCTGCTCGAGGCGTTCGAGGAATCCGGGCTGCCACCATCGCAGCAGGCAAACCAGGGAGATGACCCCCAGCGCAATGAAAGCTGGCATGCGCTTGTTGGGCTTCATCTTCATGAGATGGAAGGAAACAAAAAAGCCAGGGCAACACAAGGCTGCTCTGGCTTTGAAAGCC
>JBAXTC010001224.1:0-1566 GCA_037130375.1 Verrucomicrobiota bacterium
CGTCCTCGATGCATCACAACGGCAGTCGTGGCGCGAGCCTCGGGGCTGCCGTCCAGGTCACGATTGTGAGCAACGTCACCTGCTTCAACAGCGAGGGGCTTTGGGTGGACTCTTCCGGCGTCGTGTCAGGTAACCAGTGTTTCAGCAACAGCAGCCGGGGGTTGGGGATGAGCGGCACCATCCTGGTTTCAGGCAACACGACTTGGAGAAACGGTGTTGGCATCCAAGGTTGGGCCAACCTTACGGTGGTGAACAACCTGTGCTACAGTAATACCTATGAAGGCATTGATCTCAGAGCAGGCGCGAAACACGAAATAGCCGATAATCGCGTGTTTGGCAACGTCCGGACGGGCATCTATTTCGAGGGCAGCGGACGCGCCCGGCGCAACGTGGTCTATTCCAACGGCGACCACGGCATCCAGATCGAAGGCGGTGATGGCGACTACCGCCAAATAATCAACAACCTCTGCTACCTGAACGGCCACACCCCCGGCTATTTCAATATCGTCGGCGGCGCTAACGAATGGCAGGGCAAGCGCGGCCTCATCGAGAACAACACCTGCTATGGCGGCAGCGGCATCTACATCGGCAACCCCATCGCCTTTACCAACCGCAACAACATCATTTGGGCCACCGGCTCGAATTCCGTCGCGCTCGTCCGCGGCATGTATGGCAATTACGCTTGGGGAACCTTCGAGAGTGACAACAACCTCATCTACACCACCGATGGTGCCATCGCGGGTCAGTGGAATGGCAATCAAGCCGGGTTGGCCGACTGGCAATACGCCACCAAGCAAGACTTCCACAGCTTCTCCGTCAATCCGCAGTTTGTGAACCCGGCGGGCGCGGACGGAGTGATCGGCGGGACGAATGGCTGGGATGACAACTTCCATCTCGCCAGCACCGCCGGCAGTTTCGCGGGCGCGGCGTTCTCGGCCACGGCCAGTTCCACCTTCACGCCCAACGCCACCACCAGCCCGGCGATGGACGCGGCCACGCCTGCAAGTTCCCTCGGGGACGAAATCGCGCCCAACGGCGGCCGCCGCAACCTGGGGGCCTTCGGTGGCACGTTCGACGCCTCGCTCTCGCCCGGCGTGCCCGGCATCTCCATTCTCAATCTGGCGGCCAACGACAACCTGCGCGGTGTGAAGACCCTTTACTGGCTCACGCGCGGCCCTTGGACGGACGGTGAAACCGTCCGCCTCGAATGGTCTATCAACGGCGGCGCGAACTGGGTTCAGGTTCCGGGCGCCAACGCGCTGCCCTATACCCAGACCTCGTATGTTTGGGACACGGCCAGTCTCGCCTCCGGCGCAAACTACAGCGTGCGCCTCGTGTCCAACACCTCCGGCGCGAACCAGCAGATCAGTCTCATCCGCATCCTCGCCAACGGCCCGACCGACTTCTACGTCAACGATGCCAACCCGACCAACGACGTCTATTGCACCGCCATTGGCAACGAGAGCAACTCCGGCCTCGCCCCGTCCGCGCCCAAGGCCACCCTCAAGAGCCTCTTCCGCGACTACACGCTCATCCCGGGCGACCGGGTCTGGATTGACACCGGTT
>JBAXTC010001225.1:0-1565 GCA_037130375.1 Verrucomicrobiota bacterium
CGTGTAGTTGTCCACCTGCGCGCCGCTGATCGTGTTGCCAGTAATCGTCACGGCCCGCGTGCCGATGTCCTTCAAGGCCAGGGTGCCCGCCGCTGTGCCACCCAGGTTGACCGTGTCGCCAGTGTATGGCTTGCCGTCGTTGGTGTTTCCCGCCCCGGGCGCTTCCGGCGTCAGCAACACCGCCGTCCCGCCCAACTTCGCCGTCGTCGTCCCGTCATAGATGGTCGATGCCGCCGTAATGCCCTGTACGGTCAGTGCCTTGGGCGTGATTCGGCTGGTAGCCGAACTGCTCCCCTGGTAGTTGGGGTCGGTGATGGTGGCGACGACGCTATAGCTGCTGGCGTTGGTCGGGGCCGATGGCCAGCCATCGTAGGTGACACTCACCGCCAGGCCGGAGGGCGTGGGGGTGGCGGTGACGCTTCGGGCCGTCCCGTTGTAGCCCTGGGTCAAACCGCCCAGAGCCACCGTGGCGGCGCCCGGGTTGACGATGAGAACCTGGCTGACATTGGTGGCCGGGTCATAAACTCCATTGCCAGCCTGGCTGGCGGTAATGGTGACGGTGCCGGCACTCACGAGGGTTACCTTGCTGCCGCTGATGGTGACCACGCCGTCATCCGACGAGACATAGCCGACCAGCAACCCGCTGCTGGCGGTGGCCGACAGGGCGAACGACCCGCTGCCGTAGGCCCGGTCGGAAAGCGGACCGAAGGCGATGGCTTGCGGCAGCAGCGTGACGTTGAAACTTCGGGTCACAGGCGGGGCAGCATTATACCCGATAGTATTTTTGCCAATGCTGCCGGGCTGGCTCGCCACCACGACGATCTGGCCGGAGCCAGTCGGGATGAGGACGCCATCGATGATTATGGCCGGCCCGCTGACGACCGTGTAAGTGACACCCAGCCCGGAGCTGGCGCTGGCGTTGAGCTCGATGGGGCCATTGGTGACCGGCACGTCGGGGACGGGCTCGAAGGTGAGCGTCTGAGGGGCCATGCCCACATTGAGAATCACCACCTCCTGGGCGGCGGCCTGGTAATTGGCGTTGCCGGCCTGGTTGGCCAGGATCGTGATGATGCCGGCCATCTGGATGTTCACCAGCGTGTTGGTCTCAGTCAGCACGGCAGCGCTGTCGGGACCCAGCGTCAGGGTCACCGGCAACCCCGAACTGGCGGTGGCTGTCACCGCAATCGGGTTGGTGAACAAGTTCAGCGGGATGGAGTTGGTCACCTCCAGCTCCAGGTTGATCGCCTGCGATCCCTTGCTAACGACCAGCGTGTTGGTGGCCCCGCCCGTGTAGTCCGGGCTGCTGACCAGCGCCACCACGGTGTAACTGCCCACATTGACCGGCGCGATGGCCGAACCGTTGTAGGTGACGTGCAGGCTGAGGCCGCCCGGGATCGTGTCGGCGGAGACGGTGCGTGCCGAGCCGTTGTAGGTCTGGATCAAGTTGCTCAACGTCACGGTGGCCGGGGGCGCGCTGACCACCAGCGTGTTGGTGGCGCCGCCGGCGTAATTGGGGGCGGTGATGGTGCCGATGACGGTGTAGCTGCCGGCGTTGGTCGGGGCTG
>JBAXTC010001226.1:0-1563 GCA_037130375.1 Verrucomicrobiota bacterium
CTCCGTTCCGTCTTTTCGGCAATTGACGATTTCGCCCTTCCATCCGTCGCGCAGCGTTTGCTGGAAAACGATGTCAGCAAGACCCGGTGGATTTCTGATCGAGTAGAGAATCTCGGGCGTCCTCCCCATGATCTCCTCAGCCGAGTAACCGTACGCTTGCAGGAAAGCCCGGTTGACAAAGGTGAAGTGGTTGTTTTGATCTGTGATGGTAATCAGCTCCTGAGTGCTTTGCACCGCATCGGCCAGGAGCTGGATTTGGTCCTCGGCCCGCTTACGTTCCGTGATGTCAAGGATGACGCCGACCATGCCCGCCACTTCGCCGGCCACATTCTGGAACGTCGCCTTGTTGAATATCACTTGGTGGTGCGTCCCATCGGCGTAAGCCAGCGAGCTTTCGTAGCTCTGAACCCCCGGCCGCTCCAGCAACTCCTGGTCGGCTTGCTGATAGACCTCGACCGAGTCTTTGGGGGCAACGTCGCTTACCGTTTTGCCGATGATTTGGTTCTGCGCCAACCCCAGGATCTGCTCAAAGGCCCGGTTGCATCCCAGGTATCTGCCGTCCCGATCCCGGTAAAAAACGGGCGCAGGAATCGCCTCCATCAATGTGCGCAGGAATCGCTCATTGTTAACGAGGAATCGCATGTAGCCCAAGAGCGCTTCCTGCGCATTCTTGCGCTCGGTGGTGTCACGCACGACCATGACAATCCCACTGAGTTGGCCGTCTGCGTCCGCCACCACCGTGGCATTCACTTCGGTTGGAAAGGAATCACCACTCTTGCGGAGCAGCAGGTACTCCGCGTTGCGCAAGGCGCCGGTTTTCAGAGTCGTGGCTGCATCAACCCGTAAGCGTTCATGATCTTCCGGCTGGGTGAGATCGAAAACACTTTTCTCCAGCAGCTCTGCCGAGTTGGGATAACCCAGCATTTCTGCCGCCCGGGGGTTGACTGCCAGGAGTCGGCCTTGAAGGTCACTCAGTACAATGGCCTCGGGCAGGATTTCCACGAAGCGCGCGTGGCGTTGTTCGCTGGCTCGAAGTGCCGCCGTGGTGTTCCGCAGACGCACGATTGTTCGAATGCGCGCCAAATACTCATCGAGTTCCATTGGTTTGAGCAGGTAATCATCCGCACCCGTTCCCAAGCCATCAACCTTCTGGGCAACGCTAATGGCCCCGCCGGAAATCAGGACGACAAAAACGTCCACTAGAGCCGGGTCAGCCTTGATTTGCCGGCAGACTTCGATCCCGCTGAGGTCGGGCAGCATGACATCCAGCAGCACCAAATCCGGGTGCCGTTCGCGCGCCACCTGGAGACCCTGCTGGCCAGTCGATGCCTCCCACACATCATAACCTTGGCGGCGTAGTATTTTCGAATAAACCTCAAGGATGGCCGGATCGTCATCCACCATAAGTATGCTGGTCGTCTTGTTCATATTTTAAACCCTTGCTTTCGAGCCTAGGTTAGCGAATCGCCGCTGAAAAGTAAATCCTGAAATTTCAAACACAAATCTCCAGCAGGGTGGTTTCAAGAAATCGTAGCCGCCGACGGCAGTCGGCGCTAACACTCC
>JBAXTC010001227.1:0-1558 GCA_037130375.1 Verrucomicrobiota bacterium
GAACCAACCTTGAGCAGCTTCCAGGTGGCGTTGATCGTGAAGTTCAAAAGGGTTGGTCATCTTCATCGCTTCGCGTCGTTTCACCTTCAATTGTTGTCACTACCACATTAGAGCCTATTGCTTGGGGTACCAATCCCGCAGGCGAACTTCGATACCCCAATCCGTGCCGACGAGTTCTTTGAACTTTTCCAGGTTAGAGCCGCGGCAGTGATAGGGATAAACCACTTTGGGCTTGAATGTGCGCACGGCCTGAGCGGCCTGCTCCACCTCCATGGTGTAGGGCAAATTCATGCACACGAACGCCACATCGATGTTCTTCAAGGCCAGCATATCGGGAACGCCTTCCGTATCGCCGCTCAGGTAAATGCGTTTACCTCCCAGTGCCAGCACATACCCGTTGCCACGGCCTTTGGCATGGTATTGCAGACGGTTGGTCGTGAGATTATAAGCGGCTACTGCCTCGATGTGCATCCCGAGTAACTCGTAGGTTTGCCCATTGGTCAGAGTGGTCGTGCGGCTGCGCAGGTCGGGTGGCAATTGGCTGATGACCGCGGGTGGGGCGACCAGCTTTGTTTGCGGCCCAGCCAACTCGACGAGCGTCTCTTTGCTCAAGTGGTCCCCATGAATGTCCGTAATCAAGATGAGGTCGGGTCGCTGCAATCCTTGGAAAGCCTTGGAACCGCCAACGGGATCCACACAGATCGTTTTGTCCTTCCATTCAAACGCGAGGGTGGCGTGATTGATAGGGTAAATCTTCAGTGGCCTATCCTCGGTAGGAATGGAATCCGTGGATCCGGGTTTGTCAGCAGCGGAGACAGCCAGAACGAGCATCACCAAAGCGCTGGCAAAGCTGAGTGGGCAAAACCAAACATGAAATGTGCTTTTCATGGTCTATGCGTATGCCGCGCCGAAATCGTATGCAACTCGAAAACGTCCTCGCGACGGGTGCATGAAACCTGGTTGAAGGTCTTGATCGTTTATCCTCCCCGGATTTCCAGGAGAGGGGGATGCTCGCGGCGACATCATGGACAGGGCGGCGCGGTTCAATTACATCTCGGAACCAGTTTTGAAGCGACCGAGTGATTCCCCCACCACCGCCTCATGCCAAAACAGCGAGATCCACTCCCTCGCCTCCGCCAAGTCATTTTCAGATCCCCCACACAGCTCCCACTTTCCGTCCAGGTATTTGATCAACCGCGCTTCACCCCAGGAAGCAATCAACTCGCCATCGTCTTTGAATGGCGGATAGTACTCTGATTTTCTTTTCATGGTTTTTCAATTTAACCCTGAATGACCTCCGGATGCAAAATGGTTCGATGGAAGGGGTCAGGCAGCACCTCGGTCTGGGCCTGGAAGATGTTGCCGATCCTGTCCTCATCGCTGGCCATGCTCAAGGCGAGTTTTTTATAACGGCGGCCACGGAATTCAAAATGCTGGCCGACCTGGATCTCCTGAAATTGAAACGTGGGTGGCCTAGGAGAACTTGGGCTGGCGATTCTCTGGGGCATGCTGGGGTCGTTGGGTGCTGGGTTTGGACCGGCTGCATCGACCTGGTTCT
>JBAXTC010001228.1:0-1558 GCA_037130375.1 Verrucomicrobiota bacterium
GGATAGATACCATCCGAACCCGGTTGCACGGGGGCCGGCGAATTCATGGTCAGGTTATCCAGACCGGGTGCGAACTCATGCGTGTCATTGAGCATCTCATCGAAGGTCACCGACTGGCCGGTGTGGACGGCCTTGCGGCCCAGCGCAACCACCAGGGAAGCTTTCGCACCCCGTTCCACCTCGTTGTAGGGTTTGTCCTGGCGAATGGCCTCCACCAGGTGGTCCCACTCCAACTGGTAAGGATTAGGTTCGGGCTGCGGAAAAGCCCACGTCATGTCTTCACGGGTCATCATCTGCCCTTTGAAGATGCGGCATTTGGCCGGCGTATGCATAAAGGTCGAAATCACCGCCGACCCTTTGGTTCCGTGAGCGTAGCTGGCGAACTCCTCGCGGCACCCGGGCATGTACCTCGAGGTGAGGAAGAACTTGGTTCCGTCAGCGAAGGTGTATTCGACAGAATAATGGTCGAAGTTCTGGTCCACGCCATCGGCCCGATAGCAGCGCGAGCCCTGGCCGTCGGCGCGAACTGGCCAGGCGTCTTTCATCCAACAGCATTCGTCCACGTTATGGGCGACATAGTCGTGAAAGACGCCGCCGCTGGCCCACATGAACCCGAGGTATCGCTGCACCTGGTAGAGCAGCTCGCTCAAATCGTTCGGTTTGGCTCCGGTGAAACCTGCCGGCCCAACCAGCCGGTAGCTTCTGAGGGTGGTGATGTCCCCGATCTGGCCTTGTTTGATCCGATCATAAAGCTCCCAACGCGCCTTGCAGTGGCGGCACATGAGCCCCACCCCAACTTTGAGGTTCTTCCTGGCGGCATCTTGAGCAAGCTGAAGCATCTTCCGTGTCGAGGGGCCGTCCACCGATATTGGTTTCTCCATGAAAACGTTGAGGCCCTTGGCGATGGCATACGTGAAATGAACCCAGCGGAAAGCCGCGGGAGTGGTCAGGACAGCGACATCGCCCGGCTTCAGACAATCCATCGCCTTCTGGTAGGCATCGAAGCCCAGGAACCTTCGCTCCGGGGCTACATCCACCTGGGCTGCCTGAAACCCCCCGAGCCAAAGATCAGCCGAGCCCTCGGTCCGGGTCGCCGCACTTTTCAACGCGTCGTGGCTGCGATTGAGACGCTCCTCAAAAACATCAGCCATCGCCACGAGCTTGATCGGGCCGCTGCGGGTCGCCAAGGCATTGGCGACGGCGCCGGTGCCCCGGCCACCACAACCGATCAGGGCCACCTTGATCGTATTGTCCTCCGCCGTGTAGCCGGGTCTGGCAATGGCTGCCGTCACGGCAGCCCCTATGACCAGCTTGCTGGTAGTTTTTAGGAACTCACGGCGGGTGGGATCATTGTTGGCGAGCTTGTCTGGGCAGTTCATGTTGCGCGGTTCGTGGTTCGGCGGTTAGTTGGGCGAATAAATGAGTCATTCTCTGAGCCCTGTCGCAGTAAGCCTATCCGAGAGCAAAGCGGTGTCAATGGCGGAAAGTTCCCCCACGTCCGCCGGTGCGCATCTCAGATTTTTCCAAAACCACCACCCTGGGTAATTGGAGCGCGGAC
>JBAXTC010001229.1:0-1547 GCA_037130375.1 Verrucomicrobiota bacterium
TCCATGCCGGCGACGCCCGCCCGGCGTCCATACTCCTTTGACTGCCCTTCGGCCCTTCCGGGAAGCCCCGCGGCTGCGAGCCGGCCTCGATCGGGTTGCCTGCGTGGTGCAACGACGTTACTCCGGCATTGATGCGCACATTGCACCTGGACATGGGGATCCTGCCAGCTCGGACTGGCTCCAGTTGTTATTATTGGGCCAAACATAGAAACTGCCCGGCTTCAAAGGGCAGAACTCCGCTACTCCTGCTTGCCTCGGAAAAACCGCTTCGTATCGGACGCTGGAAAACTGGGGAAGATGCGGAATGTGTTCGTCATCACACCCGTGTCGCTCCAAGGCTCCCAGGTCGTGGGCGCCGGAGACAGGCTTCCTGTGGCCTCGATCTCGAAACTTCGGTTGGTCGAGCCGTAAAGCACCAGCCAGGCACTATGCGCGCCCGCCCGAAATATGTCCACGATGGGTGGGTCCGCCACGAACTCCCGGACCCGGAAAGCCGCACATGCCTGGGGCGCTGGTGCGAACACCTGGAGTGAGTTGGTGAGCGCCACACGCATGAAGAACTGCCACTCTGCGTTGCTCGCGCAGGTGTCCAGCCGTTCGACCCAATACGACCGCCACGGCGTGCCGTAGAGCGCGAGCGTGCCGTTGGCCGCAAGCAGGGGCGGCAATACGCCACTGCCGCCCGAACTGATGTTTACCGCGACATTCGCCAGCAGGAAAGCGTTTGGGTAAAGCAAAATAGTCCCGCCATTCTGCGCCGTTAGGCTGGACGGCCCGCTGAGGGTGGTGAAACTGGACAAGCTGTGCAAGTCGATGACGCTGCCCACGCCGTCCGCGAGCACTTGAACGGAGCCGCTGAAGAAGCTGGGCAATGTATGCATGTCAATTAACCCACTGTTTCGAGCCGTCAGGTTGAGATTGCGGGTGCCTGTCCATTGGAGCAGGCCGCCGGTGTCCACCACGCTATCGGTTCCGTCCGCCAGGATGTCGGTAAGGCCGGCACCAAGCGCTGCCAGGGCCCCCAACTCGACGCGGCCGCCGCTCTGCGCCCAGATGTGGTGCCAATCGCCTGACCCGCATACCGCGTTGGTCAGCCCCGCCAGCACCACCCGACTGCCCGCCCCGAGCGCCTGCCACCAGGTTCGGTTCCAGGACTGATAGGTCCGCACATTGGGCAACGCCAACACCGCCCCGCCGCTCGCATACAGGCCCACATCGTCGATGTTCGTCAGGCCCGGCACCGAAAGGGTCGCGCTCCCGTCCAGACTCAAAGCCCCGCCTTGCCAACGGGTCAGCTCGGGAAGTGCCATCGCCATTCCCGAGGCCACGCTCAGGCTGCCGCCATCAAAACTGGTCAGCACTGGCAACGTCAGCACGCCACCGGCTCCTATCGTCACGGCCAAACGCCGGGCCAGCGCCAGTTGCGGCACCAGAATCTTGCCCCCGTTGCGCGCCTGCATGTTTCCGGACCGGGTGCCGCCTGCGTTGTAAGCCGCCAGGCTGCTCAAATCCACGACGCTGTTGGTTCCGTCCGCCAGGATGTCGGT
>JBAXTC010000123.1:0-14362 GCA_037130375.1 Verrucomicrobiota bacterium
GATCGAGTTGCTAATTCCGCTCTTGATCTCCCGGCCGATGATACCGTCCAAGCCACTGAATGGGCCGCTGCCGGCGGCCCCGTTGGTGCCGCCAACCGCCTCGCAACCCGCGAAGGTGCAGTTCACCACAGAGACAGCCCCGAAGTTGTAAAGGCAGCCTCCAACGGCGTCACCCCCGTCGCCACCATCCCCACCACCATAGAAGCCATCGCCGCCGTCGCCGCCGTTGCCGCCGGTGGCCGTGTTGATGCCGAACTGGCAATCTGCCAGCCCGCCGCCGCCAATCAGGCACGCCCCGCCGCCGTAACTACTGCCCCCGGGCGCTCCGTTCACGCCATAGCCTCCGCCGGCCTCGCCGCCCGCCTGGCTGCTCCCGCCCTGGACCGCATTGCCGAAGAACGAGCATCCCTCGATGGTCACATGGGGCCCGCTGCAGACCGCCCCACCGCTAGCAATCCCACCGAAGCCCCCGCTGCCCGCGTATCCGCCAAAAACCCCGCCGCCGTTAGTCCCGCCGTAGCCGCCATCGCCGCCTCTTGCAATGTTGCCGGAAAAGACACTCGAGGACAGCACAAGAGTTCCCCCGCTGTAGTTGTATATGGCACCGCCGTAGGCCACAGCGCCGTTGCCGGCTTGGCCGCCATTGCCGCCTTGATAATAGCCGTAGCTTCCGTTGCCGCCGCTGCCGCCGCTGCCACCCGTGGCGCTGTTGGTCAGGAACTGACAATCATAGACCGCGAGGGTTCCAAGGTTGCAAATTGCGCCACCCAAACCCGGCCAGCCTGAGAGCGCCGGCCCTCCACTTCTCCCGTAATTCGGGTCGTCACTGCTGCCAGCGGTGCCGGACAGGCCGGTGACACCCACCGCTCGATTGCGTTGAAAAATACAATTATTGAGAGTGACCGTGCCGCCTTTCATAACGTAAATCGCCCCGCCGCTCTGACTAAGCCCAGCCGATAAGGTCAGGCCAATGAGCGTAAGTTTGCCAGGCGGCTTGACGATGAAAAGCCGGACCTGGTTGTTGCCAGAAATCAACACGCTGTCTGGGGCCGTGGATGCGTCGAGCGTGACATCATTCGTGACAATAAGGGTGTCCGTAAGAACCAGATTGGTGCAATCCGTGAGCATCACAGTAGTTGGAACATTTGACGCCAGCGCAGCCAGCACTTCATCGTATTGCGCGCAGTCGTTGGTCAGAAGGACCGTGACGGCGAAAGATCGGCTACTGCGCAAGGAGGTATTTGCTTCGGTGACAATTACGGTGTTTGAATAAATGTGGCCGGCCTGGTAGGCGGTTGGAGTCCATGTGAAGAGGCCGTTGGTCGGAGTGCTGTTGGTGATGCTCGCTCCAATGGGGCTGCCCGCGGCAAGGCTGAATGTAAGCGCATTCGTAGTATTGTCCCTGTTCGTCGCAAAAGTGGTAAAGGTGAGGAGCACACCTTCGTCGATGGTGCAGTCGCTTATGGGAGCGAGATAGGGCGCAGTGGCAACCGGTGTGGAGTTTGTAACGGTCACAATGAAGCTCGTGGCCGAAGAATTGGTCGTGGGGGGCTGAGTGACACTGGCACTAATGCTCACCTGCTGCGTTTGAGTCGGCCTCCAACTGAAGGTGGCGGGCATCCCCGCAGCGGTGGTTGGAGTGATAGTAGCCCCGGCAGGAGGACTGCTGCCGAGGCTCCAGATTAGAGGGGTAGTGGCACCAGTGGTGTTCGTGACCGAGATTTGAAAGGAGATGAGCGTATTTGTCAGGACGGAAATATTGTTGATGTGCCTGATTGCGAAGATCTGACCATCCGCCCGGGCCGGCAGCCAAATCGACAGCCCTCCAAGCAGTAAGAGCATCGGGGTGGACATCACCGCAAAACATCCCCGCAGCGAGCGAAAACGCCTGCGCTCCCGCATTGTCTTTATCCAGTTGTTCATAAACTAATTCTTTATCTATTCAACCATTCGGCTCGGGCTTCGTCGCATTACACTTCAGTGTCCCAAACTCCTCGCGAGCTGCGAGACTCGTTCGCCTGCACCGTTCGCCGATGTAGCCTGATTAACCGTTGCTCCACTCCTCATTGCATTTCCCCGGGCCGGGACGGGGTTGTTTCCTCTCCCCAGCCCGACTGTTTCAGGCGTTGCACTTCTTCGGATCGGAGTTCCTTCTCAGTGGCTCTGACCCCGGGCATCTTGTTCTTCTCCGCCGTCGCGGTCAGCGCCGCAATTTCCGGCGTCGGCAGCACCGTCGGCCGAATCAATACAATCAACTCCTTGCGGGTCTCGTCCGAACTGGTCGAGCGGAAGAGATAGCCGAGCACGGGAATATCCATGAGGAAGGGAACCCCGGACTTATTCTTGTTCTTGTCCGTCTCGATCAACCCGCCCAAAATAATGGTATCGTGGTCTCGCACGGACACTTTGGCCTGAGCGTCCTTCTCACTGGTGATCGGCACATCGCCGATATTCGGCATCGTCACGTTACCTTCGAAGCTCTCGATCTTTTGGTGGATTTCCAGCACGACCAGGCCGTCGGGATTGATCAATGGCGTCACCTCGAGAGTGACACCGATCTGGAGTTGCTGGATGGAAGTGGAGCCGCCGTAAGCTCCGCCGCCATAGTAGCTGGAGGTCGGGTAAGGCCGCGATTCACCCACGAAAAGGCTGGCCGGCTCGTTATGCGAGGTCTGGATGCGCGGACGCTGGAGAATCTTGGCGCGCGTATCGCTCGCCGCAGCCTGCACCGCCACATCGAGGTCCTGATTAAAGGACATCAAATAGCTGAAACCGCCGGGAATGATGCCGGAAGCATTGGTCACGGCGTTAACGGCATAGACATTTGGCTTGACAAAAGTGCTGTTGTTGACAGCCCCGACCCCGGTCCAATTGCCGACATTCTGGGGATGTTGCAGGTAGCTGACGCCCAGGTCGAGACTGTCCGACAACGTCACGGAAATGATGACCGATTCAATCAAGACTTGCGCCAGGACGATATCCAGCTTTGAAATAATGTCTTTGATCGCCTTCATGTCCGCCTTCGAGGCGAAGATCAGCAGCGAATTGGTGCGCTCGTCCGAGATGATTTTGGTCTGGCCAATCACCTGGATCTCGCCCGTGGCGGGGCCGCCCGCCCGGTTGATGATGTTCTGGAGGCGTTGGGTGAATGAACTGCCGGCCGCTCCAGGCGCGCCGGGTCCGCCGGGTGGGGTGACCATCCCGGGCGCGGTGGTGGTTCCTGGCATGCCGCTGGCACTGCCCGTTCGGCCCGTAGTGCGGGTGCCCGTGCCGCGGCCGGCGCCTGTCGCGCCGCCGCCGCCGCTCGAACCGCCACCGCTGCTGCTGCTCAAACTGTTCAACGCCCCGGCGATGTCCGATGCCTTGGCATACTTGATTGGGATAACCTCCTGCACAAATTCCGACGGCACCGCCACGTCAATCTTTTTCAACATCTCGAGCATCCGCTTCACGTTCTCGGCATAGTCCCGCAGCACGAGGATCTGACTGCTGTCAACCGGCAGGATGGCATTGGGAATCTTAAGGAAAGGTGTCAAGGCCGCCACCAACTCGCTCGGCTTGGAATATTTCACAGGCACCACGTGCGTCACATACTGCCCCAGGTCCGGCAGTTGCCCCGCGCTGTTGGTGCTGAAGGGCGCCGCTGCCGATCCGCTTTGAGGCTCAGGCACGACTTTTACAAACTTCTCCCCCACGTTGACCATGGCGATGCCATTGAGCGCCAGCACCGCATCCAACGCCTGGATGCCTTCGCGCATGGTCAGTTGCCCCTGCGTCTTGAGCACAATCACCGGGGCAGGCAAGGTTGCCATGCGCAAAAGAGTGCGTTTGACCATCAAACTGTAAATTTCCAGCACCTGGTTCAAGTCCGCCCCCCGAAAATCAATCATCCCCTCAGGCAACGGCTCCTCTCCAGAGGAGGGAGCAGCATCTGGCGGAGGTGTGCTTGTAATAATTTGAGCAGGCGGCAGCACCGCTCCGGCAGCCGGCCCAACCGGCGCGGCAGGATTGCCGCGGTTGGGAAGACCACCCGCCGGGGGGACCGGAAGCGGAGGCTGAACCGCTGGCGAAACGGGTGAACCCGCCGGGGCATTCGTGCCGGCGCGGGGCCGAAACCGATTGCCTGGAATGTTCGGCAAAGGGGCATTGGTATTACCCTCGATGGCAGGTTGCCGCGCTTGTCTGATCCTTTCCGCACGATTTGTAAGTGCGGCGAAAGCGGGAGGGCCAGCCGGCTCTCCCGGGGGTGGGGGCGGCACGGTCGGAACCTGAGCGCCCAAACCAAACCCCATCACTAGCAGAATGAGCAAAGGCAGCCTCACGGTCGTTTAGCGGGCGAGAGTGCCGATCTCGAAACCGAAGTTGGGGCCGCCACCGCCGGCTTTTTTGGTGGGGTCTTTTGATAGCTGGCCACCAGGGTAATACTGGCGACCAGTTGCTGCCGCGGCGGATCCGCGTGCAAGCCCAAGCCACGGACGCGAATCAGCGAAGTGCCGGCACCCAGATTATACAAGAAATCAACGAGTTGCGGCTCGCCGGATTGGGCGCCAATGGTCTGGGTAAGCTCCATGAAGAAGTCATTGGTACGAGTGTTCGGCCTTGAGGTTGAGGTGACGTTGACACCACTCTGCGCCTGCTGCATCTGGATGGCGCGCGAAAACTGGTTCTGCTGATCTTCCGCCGCCACTTCCAAGCCTTCACCGGCGAGCTTGGCAATCGCGGCCTTGTATTTCGCGGACTGGTCCACTTCGGTTCGCCAACGATCGAGTTTCTTCTGGGCCTCGACCTTGCGGTCCCGCGCCTGGGCCAGATCGGAGAAATGCGGGAAGACAAACCAGGCGTTAAAAACAACAAACAAAACGGCGCCAATGCCGACGACCATGCGCTTTTCGAACGGGCGTAAATTGAGGCGATCCAGATAGCCGGTCATAGGGTCTCCGCTCGTTTAAGCTCCAGAACACAACTCCAGCTCACCGAATCGGATGCACCTTTGTGGTAGGTAACATGGTCGCCCGCATTCGCATCGAAGAGCGCCTGGCCGTCTTTCTTCGCCTTACGGATGTCGGCGTCGAAATCCAGCAGCCGCTTGACCTGGTCAGCCGGAGCGGTGCCGTTGAGCGACACCCTTTTCCCGTCGTTGAAACTATAGCCTTCGAGGGTGACACCATCGGGCAGCAACTCGGCGACAGCTTTCCAGCAATCCAGCGCCGCATATTTCAGGCCCTGCCGGTCTTGCAGAATCTGGAGGCGCGCCTTGAGCTGGAGGGCGTTGGTGTAGGTCGGCCCGAGGTTCGCCACTTCTTGCTCCACCGTCGTGGTGCCGAGCAGCGCATATTGAAGCCAGCCGAAATAAATCAGCACGCCGATCAGGTAAAGCCCGATCACCGCGCCCAGTCCCCGCATCCAGAGCCGATCAACGAATTGCTGCTGGTAGCGGGTCGAAAACTCGGCGGGCAGCAGGTTGGCCTGCGGCTCGGTTTGGGCCACACGGGTGGCCGTCAAGGCTGCCAGCGCGGGCGAGGCCAGCGGCGCGATGACCTCGATCGGCTGTTCCAATCCCTCGCGCAGAGGGGGCTCCCATTCGGCAGCGGTTGGGGCGTCGGCAACCAGGCACCAGGCCGGCGGGCTGCTCAACCAGCCATCGAGTTCGCCCCCCCACGCCATCTGCAGCAACTGCTCCTTCAGGCTGGCGGCGCGATTGGCCGGCGGTAGAGTGATCAAAGCCAGGTTTTGCAACACCCCGCCATACCACCACGCCACGAGCGCCCCATTGCTCCCGCCGAGCGCATCCGGATAGATCCACGCGCCGTCCCTGGTAATCGCTGTAGCCTGCAACTGATCGAGCCGCGGCAGCTCGAGCCGGTCGGCCAGGTAGCCCTGACCCTCGAGTTTGCCAAGGAACTCTTCGACCCCGTTCCGCGAAGCGATCATGACGATCACCGTCTGCAGATTACCCTCGGCATGGGGCAGAACCAGGATGCTCCAGGCAGTTTGCGCGACAGGCATCGGCGACAGTTTTTCCAACTGCAACTCCACCATTGCCAGGGTGTCGCTGAATTCGCTCACGGGGAACTGTGCGACCCGCAGGAAGACCTGGTCGGGTGGCAGCCAGGCAATGTTGAGCTTCCGCTGGAACAGATTGCGCCAATCTTTGACGATGATGTTGGCCGGCAACGGTTCGCCCCCAAAACTGGTTTGTTGCCGGTTCAAAACAAAACCGCGGCCCCGGGAGCCAAATTGCCACAGATGCCGAGCCTCAGCGCCAAACTGCAACACGTTGCAGGAATGGATGGGAGCTATCCTGGCCTTCTTTACGGACGGACGGGCAGCCGCCTTCGGCACCCCATCGGCCGGCACGATTTCCGCGGTCTTGTTGGCCTTTGACTGGAAGAATTGGAACAAGAAAACAGCCCCCAACCCCACGCAAAGGGCGGCAACGATCACTCCCGGGTAAAAATACGGACTGGCTTGCAGACGCCGAAACTGGCCGGCGATGCCGGCGTCCGCTTTGGCGCCGACGAGTCGACCGGTAGAAACGGCATTGGTCCCGGCACCGGTTCGCGGCGCGGCGGCCACGGCGTTGGTCTTGACGGCGGCTCGCGCCGTAGCCGAAGCGAGGTTGGTCCTGACGCCGGGACGCAATGGAGGAACCGGATTCGTCCGCGACACGACCCGCGACGGGACCGGGGCCGCGTTGGTGGCGGACTGGTTCTCCGCCTTTTTCGACGACGGCCCGCAGCCGGCCAGCATCATCCCCAAAAGACACGCCCCAACGACATGAAGCGCAAGCCGCTGAGACATGAAAGGGGAAAGACACGGAGTGCGGACGTATTGGCGCGCGAGAGCGCTTGAAGGCTCGCACGCTGCATCACTCCGTTTTGCAATACTCCAATACTCCATCACTCGATTATTCCGCTGGCTCTTCAATGTTTCACCTTCGCTTCCGATTTGCCATCATCGTCCAACGAATCGAGATGTTCTTCGATTTGGGTAACCCGCAGCACCTCCTCAATGGTCGTTTGCCCGTCGCGGACCTTGTTCCAGCCGTCGATGCGCAGCGTGCGCGTACCGAGTTCAATGGCCTTTTGCGCAATGGTCGAAGCCGGCGCGCGATTCAAAATCAGCGGCCGCAGCGCTTCGTTCAGAATCAGCAATTCATAGATGCCCATGCGCCCCTGGTATCCGAGTTGCCGGCATCCCTCGCAACCGACCCCATGCCAGAATTTCGCCGTCGCAATTTCATCCGCCGGAAACCCAATCCGGCGCAGGTAATCGCGTTCGACTTTTTGCTCCGTCTTGCAATGCGAACAGATCGTCCGGACCAGGCGCTGGGCCATGACCGATTCGACCGACGAGGCGACCAGGAAGGGCTCGATGCCCATGTCAATCAAGCGCGTGAATGCGCTCGGCGCGTCGTTGGTGTGCAGCGTGCTGAAGACAAGGTGGCCCGTGAGGGCGGCGCGAATGGCGATCTCGGCGGTCTCGAGGTCGCGGATTTCGCCGATCATGATCACGTTGGGATCCTGGCGCAGGATATGCCGCAGCCCCATGGCAAAAGTCAGACCAATATCCGGTCGGACCGCGATCTGATTGATGCCTTTGAGTTCGTATTCGACCGGCTCCTCGATCGTGATAATGCGCTTGTGGACGGAATTGATCGTGCTGAGGAAGGCGTAAAGTGATGTCGATTTGCCCGAGCCGGTCGGGCCGGTGACCAGGAAAATCCCGTGGGGTTTGACGATGATTTCCCGAATGGCTTTCTCTTCCAGCGGCGAAAACCCGAGCTTGTCCAGGCTGAGAAAAATCTTCCCGCGCGTGAGCAACCGCAGCGAGACGCTCTCGCCATAAACCGTCGGCACTGTGGACACGCGGATGTCAATCTCCTCCCCCTTGATGCGCACGTTAATGCGGCCGTCCTGCGGCAGGCGCTTTTCGGAGATGTTCATCCCCGACATGACCTTGATGCGGGAGATCAATGCAGCCTGATACCGCTTGAGCTGCGGCGGCATCGGAGTCTGGTGCAGGATGCCGTCAATGCGGTACCGAATGCGCAGCTCATCTTCCGCCGGCTCAAAATGAATGTCTGTCGAGCGGTCCTTGTAAGCCTCCCAGATGACTTGGTTGACGAACTTGATGACGCTGGCCTCCTGGTCGCTCTCCGTGATTTCCTTGTCCTCGCCGACCAGCAGATCGATCGGCTCGTCCTCAGCCATTTCATCGAGCGTTTCGGCCCCAACGCCGTAGTACTTCTTCAGTGCCTTCTCGATTTCGACTTTGGTGGCCAGGGCGAAGCCCACCGGGCCATGGGCGTCAAACCGCACCGCGTTGAGCATGGCGGTGTCGAACGGGTTGCTCACGACCACCTGCAAGGCGCCGTCATTGACCTGCGTGGGCAACACGCTGTATTGAAAAGCCACCTTGGTCGAAATCCGGTTCCGCGCTTCAGCGGGGACGCTTAATTTGGGCAGATCGAGGTACGGCCAGTTGAGAGCCTGGGCCAATTGTTGGAGGAAAACGTCCTCCGTCAGGCCGCGCTCTCGGCATATAAAGGCCAGCAGCGTCTCTTGCGAGCCGCTCGCCACCGCCACTTTCCATGCCTTGCTCCACTCGTCGAACTGTTCGGGAGTGGCCAGAGCCATCCGGGCCAAAAACTGTTTTAGCGATAATAAAGCCATCTAAACACAACGATTGCACATCACACTGCTGAAACACATCAACTTAAGGAAAGTTGCGCAGTGGGTCAAAGGTTTTAGTCTCCGTTTTTGTCCCCGCCGGCATCGGACGCTGCGAAGCAACTGCTACAGCATCTAACGAGGGGAATTCCATGTCCTGTTCTGAGACAGCCCATCCTTGGCAGCTTTCATTGTCCTGCCCTGCGGCCCTCTGTCGTCTCTACTTCCGGTTCCGGCGCTGCGCCCCCCTGGCGACACCTTTCGCCCTTCCATCGCCAGCCCCCCCCCCAGCTTGATGCAGCCTCACTCTCAACCCCCAAACTGCTACCACAAAAACACAACAAACAGCCTCCCCCAAATCCCCCCATCACGCATCACGATTCACGCATCACGCCTCACGCCTCACGCATCACGCATCACACTTCCTTAACAGTCCCCCAATACACATCCAACCGTTTATCAAGATACAGCTTCACCGCCTTGAGCAGGGTGGCGGCCTCGAGTTTCTGCCCGGCGGCGACGATCTGTTTGAGCGTCATCTGCGGACGCACCGAGAAGCAATCCTGTGCGATAATTGGGCCTTCATCGAGGTTCATCGTCACAAAATGGGCTGAGACCCCGATGATCTTCACGCCTTGTTCGTAGGCCTGGCGATAAGCCTGGGGCCCCGGAAAGCTGGGCAGCAACGATGGATGGATGTTGATGATCTTGTTCTTGAACCGCCAAACGAAGTTGGGGGAGAGAATCTTCATGAAGCGCGCCAGCACGATGAAATCAATCTCGCACTCGTCCAACGCGCGCAGCGCGCCCTGCTCCGCCTTTAGGCGTTCCTCCCACGGAATATGGACGAAGGGCAGTTTTGCCTGCCTGGCCAACGGCTCCAGGTCGCGGCGGTTGGACAATATAAGGGCCGGGTCCGCTTTCTTAAGCCCTCCGGACTTCATCGCGCCCAGGATTTTCTCAAAACAATGCGTTTCCCGAGTCACCATGATGGCCATGCGTTGGCGGCGTCGCGGTTCGGTGAAGCGAATCTTGATCTCCATCTCGAGTTCTCGCGCCAGCTTATCCAGTCCGCCGCTGACCGACTGCCGATCCAGCTCGGGTTCGCGCCACGAACTCTGAACCGTCATGCTGAACTGGCCGCGGGTGACCTGCTCTTCGAGCGCCTCGATATTGGCTCTTTGCTCGAAGAGGAAACTGGTGACCCGGGCGACGACGCCGGTCTTGTCCCGGCCGATAACAGTAATGGTGGCGAATTTCTTCATAAATGAGCCAGAACTGCGGAAACGCAGTCGCTGATGCCGGACTGGTCCGTTTGCAATTCGATTTCCGGCTTGAGCGGAACCTCGTACGGCGCCGAGATGCCCGTGAATTCTTTGATTTCTCCCCGACGCGCCTTCGCGTAAAGCCCTTTCGTGTCGCGTTGCTCGCACACCTCCAATGATGCCTTCAGATATACTTCCAGAAATCTTCCCGGCGGCGCAATTCCGCGTGCCAGCTCGCGATCAGATCGGTAGGGCGAAATGAACGCCGTTATGCAGATGATACCCACGTCGGCAAACAACCGAGCCACCTCCCCTGCCCGGCGGATGTTCTCCTTGCGGTCGCCGGGCGAGAAGCCCAGGTCGGAACAGAGTCCATGCCGCATATTATCCCCATCCAGCACGCACGCCTGCCGGCCCAGGTTGAACAACTCCCGCTCCAGCTCGATGGCGATCGTGGATTTGCCCGAACCGCTCAATCCCGTAAGCCAAACGACACACCCCGGGTGACCGTTGCGCTCCGCGCGAAGGTCAGCAGTGACCTTTCCCCGGTTCCAGTAAATGTTCTCGCTCTTGTGCGCCGCATCGCCAGTGCGGCGCGGATAGCTTTGGCTTTTGATCTCGTCCAGCAACATAAAACCGGCGCAAATGTCTAAGAGTTTGGTTGCCGAGGCAAGAAAACACGCACAGCGACAGAAAACACACACCTGCCTGCATGATTCCCTCGTTGCTAACTCAGGCAACCCCGGCAACTCATTTGGCTTATTTAACCCCCCATTTTCTGGCGTTTGCTTCAGGAACCGGTATAAATTACTGCGTGCAATTTGAACTGCTCTTCGGTCCCCGGCACGTCGTTCGGCCGGAAGAAGTCTCGTTGCTCGTCGGCACCCGGCCCGTGCGGCTGTGTTTTGTCCGTAACCGACGGGCGCGGCGCTACATCCTGCGCTTGCGTCCCGACGCAGCGGCCCGCGTAACGATTCCGGGCGGCGGCTCGGTTGCCGAAGCCAAACGGTTCGTAGAAAAGAACGTTGCCTGGCTCGAACAGCAGCTTCTGCGGCAAGCCACGCAGCCCGTCCGACCCGAACGGTGGCTGGCTGGGACAGAAATCCTCTTTCGCGGCGAACACGTGCGCCTCGAGACGGAGTCCAACGGCGAGACCGGCCTCGTCCGCTTCGGCAGCGAAACCGTGCGTCTCGCGGATGTGGCCGGCGACCTGCGACCGCCCATCGAGCGGCATCTTCGCCAGTTGGCGGCGCGGGAATTGCCGCTGCGCGTGTTCGAACTGGGGTCGTTGCACCGGTTGCGCGTTCGGCATGTGACCGTGCGCAACCAGCGTTCCCGTTGGGGTTCCTGTTCGCCCCTTGGCACCATGTCGCTGAATTGGCGCCTGATTCAGGCCCCCGTCTTTGTGCGAGACTACATCGTCCTGCACGAACTGGCCCACATCAAGGAGATGAATCACTCGCACCGGTTCTGGAGCGAGGTCGCGCGGCTCTGTCCGGATTTCACCCAGGCCGAGCGCTGGCTCAAAGCGCACGCCTGGCTGCTGCGGCGATCCGGCTCGTCTTCGCCGGGTTGACCAAGCATTTTCGATTGCGAATTGCCCGGAAGCCGCCGACGATAGGTCTCACTTGAGAACGTTGCACGCCTATTTGATGCGACAGGTCCTGGCTTCGCTGCTATTGACCGTGTTGGTTTTTACGTTCGTGCTGCTGCTGGGCAACGCGCTCAAGGAAATCATCCCGTTGCTGGTGAATCGGCAGATCTCCATCGGCGTGGTGGCTGAGGCCATCGGCCTGTTGATTCCATTCGTCTGGGTCTTCGCGCTGCCCATGGGCATGTTGACCGCCACGCTGTTGATCTTCGGCCGTTTCAGCGCCGACCAGGAATTGACAGCCATGCGGGCCAGCGGAGTAAGCCTGTTGTCCACCATCAGCCCCATTCTCCTGCTCAGTCTGGCATTGTGCGGGCTGAGCGCGCTGGTGAACATGGAAATCGGCCCGCGGTGCCGGGTCGCCTACACCGACCTGCTATTCCGTCTCAAAATTCAACTGGCCAGCGCACAAATTCCGGAGGGCCGCTTCATCAAAGATGTCCCAGGCTACATCTTTTATTGCGGCGAAAGCCGCAAGGGCGATTTGCGACGAGTGATGGTATTCAAATTGAAGGACGAAACGAACGTGGTCATGACCATTAAGGCGCCGCGCGGCAAATATGAAGTGGACACCCAGAACCGCCAGATCACCCTGTTTCTCTACGACGCGAAGACTTTGACCCTGAATGAGGGCAGACCGATCCTGACCGCTCAGGCGGAAGCGTCCCTGCAAGTTGATCTAACCCCACCGGAGAATAGCCAGCGGTCGGCGTCGATCAGCGACATGACGTTCACGCAGCTTTGGGACGAGCTGCACGAAATCGAGCGGCGGACCAATCTGCCGCAGCCGGCCACGAATCTGACAAAGAAGCAATTGCAGTACCGAAAGCTGCAACTCCAGTGGCATCTAACGGAAATGACCGAGCCAATTCGATTTCAAATTCATCGGCAGGCGGCGTTCTCGTTCGCGTGTTTCGGCTTCACCCTGGTCGGCATTCCGTTGGGTATCCGGATGCACCGGCGCGAGACCAACATCGGCATCGCCGTTGCCCTGGTCCTGGTCACACTGTATTACAGCTTCATCCTCCTGGGCCAATCACTCGACACGCATCCGGAGTGGGCGCCGCACCTGATCGTCTGGCTCCCAAATTTTATTTTCCAGGCCGTCGGTGCCGTGCTCCTGTGGCGGATGAATCGGGGAGTGTGAAATGATTATCTAAGTTAACCGAGCTGCAAGTGGGCCGGGCGCTCCTGCTCTGGGCGATGTAACCCCGGGAACCTGTTTAACTCAATTAACTTTTGGTCTTCGGTATATTTTGTGCATCGCCGCCTGGTCCACCGGTTTGATGAGCATTTCGTCAATGTTCACGTGCGGCGGCCGGTTCGCCACCCAAACCAGGATTTCGGCGATGTCTTCCGCTTTGAGTGGATTCATGCCTTCGTAAGTCTTGCCGGCGCGCGCACCGTCGCCTTTAAAACGCACCAGCGAGAACTCCGTTTCCGCCAGGCCTGGATCGATGGAACTGACACGGACCCCCGTCCCGCTCAGTTCCAGCCGCAACGCGCGCGTGATCTGGAGTTCGCCCGCCTTGGCCGCGCAATAGGCTCCGCCACCTTCGTAAACCGAGTGGCCGGCGTACGAGCCAATGTTGATGATGGAGCCTCCCGGATGGTTCATCATCAGGGGCAAGGCGGCCCGCGTCATGCGCAAGAGGCCGAGCACGTTGGTCTGCAACATCGCCTCCCAATCTTCATCTTTGCCTTCGGCAACCGTATCCAACCCATGCGCGCCACCGGCGTTGTTAATGAGCACGTGCAGACCGCTGTCCGGGGACTCGTGACGGGTGATGCTCTGGCGGGCCCACGCGACGAATGCCTCGACACTGGAAGTCCTGGCGACATCCAAAACATGGAACAGCGCTTCTGCCGCGCCGGCTTTGCTCGCTGTCGCCGCCACTTGTTCCAGACGTTCCACGCGTCGTGCCCCGAGCAGGAGTCTCGAACCTTCCGCGGCAAACGCTGCGGCGGCGGCGGCGCCAAACCCGCTCGAAGCGCCCGTGATTAATACCCATTTGTTCTTTAATCGTGATTTCATGACCCACAGCGAACAACCCCCCAGTGGCACCGACAATGGCACCGACCAAGGCACCCACATTCGATTCACCCAAACGAGGCTTCATGTTCTCCCAGACACTCTTTCATATCCGGTGATTAAATGCAATGCCGTGCTTGGCCAAAGATTGCGGGCGGAGGGCGCATTCGCGAGTCCTTGGTAAAACCGGTAGGGACGCATTCCACTGCGTCCCTACCCTGATATACCTACCACCATGGTACCCCGTGGTGGGTACCAACAGCCCACGGATCAGATACCCCGGAAGGGCGCCGACATTGACACCTGCAACGCCCGGGAAAGTTTCCAAAGCGCCTCCACCGAGACGGCCTTTACGCCACGCTCCACCTGGCTGATGTAAACCGGATGCAGGTCCGCCTTCTCGCCCAACTTCTCTTGGCTCAGACCTGCCCGCTTGCGGAGGGTGCGGATGTTCGCTCCGACATCCTTCCGAACTTTGCCGATTCCTGACACGCTTCATTACGCAACCAAGAATCGCCGTCCGAGGCCATAGCCCGACAGGTTCAATTTTCAGCGGTCGGGCTCGAACTCCCGCAGCCAGCCGCTCACGACAAAACTGGACACCTTCACTTCCCAGCCCTGGGAAACCAAGTTCCGCAAGCCGGACTTAAGGTGGCACAAAATGCCAACAAGAAATGCTTCCATTTTAATGCCGCGGCTCGATAGTTCGGCGGTTCTTTTACATGAAGCCAAAGGCGAGCGC
>JBAXTC010001230.1:0-1545 GCA_037130375.1 Verrucomicrobiota bacterium
GCACTCGCGGGCGTGTTCCTCCCGGATGCGGTAGATTTCATCGAGGATTTCGTTGAATTTCATGTTTTATTCCTCGATCAGTTCGGTTGGGGTGCAAACCACCGGGCAGGCCAGTCCACAGTGTCAGCCTGGCCAAAGCCCAACAGATTGCCGGGGCGGAACTGGACTATGGTTTGAATAGCCGGTAGAACCTCTCGGGCGTCGCCATCGGGCCATAGTAGTAATAAGTTCCGGGACCAGCAGCCGACGGGGAGTTAGCCACATTCACCCAACTGTTCGAGTCAGCAACATTGGTGGTGGATTGAAGCAGGTATCCGGCAGGCAGCGTCGGCCAGGAGATTTCGATGGCCAGTCTTGGCGACGCGAGAGTTGGCGCAGGAGGAGTCACGCCAGGAATCGGGCGCCAGTCCAGATCATTGGCTGCCACAATTCCCCTCGTCAGGGACATCCGGTCGATTTTGCCAACGAACGGATTAACCATGTCGCCATAACCAGGCCAATCCCACACTTCACCTCCCATGTGGAAGTACGTTTGCGGCCCACTGACCTTCACCCCGTCGGTGTATGCCACTGTATCCCCCAAGATCCCATCAACGTAAAAGCGGACCTCGACGCCGTCTTGATGAACCACGGCAACCTGGTGCCACTTACCATCGTCCACGATCTTTGCTTTGGATGTCATGTCCACGATCCCGTAGGTCGTCAGCGCAAGTGTGCGATCACCCATGATCGCAATGTTGGCTCTCAATCCCGGTCCGTTGTTGTCGAAGAGTGTCGATCTTGTCTCCGGCTGCTGACCGAATTTCACCCAGCATTGGAAGGTGAAACTGCGGTTGGTACCCGTTATCGGGTCCGTCACATCGATGGCCATATCCGGATCGGCAACACGAATGCGATTTCCTTTATAAGCCCCGACGACACTGGTGAAGGAGATGGAGTAATCACCCGCCTGCCCGCTGGGGGTGTCGGTTGAAAACGTGGGCGCGGAATCGGGAACGTCCTCCACACCCAGTGTTCCAGGGAGTGTATTCACCGTGCTTGAAATGTTTGTTCCTGAGCCTTCGTTGAAAGGAAAGTTGAAGAGCAAGGTTTGAGCTGAGGCTGAAACCACGGCGAGGCACGTCGCCAGGAGAAGGGTCAAGCGCAGGTGTTTTCGGCAGAATGTCATTTGGTAATCTGTCGAGAGCGGCAGAGGAACTGGTATTTTTGTGATCATAAGGTTTTAGGCTTGTTAGGTTATCTACAGAGGATTGATAAGAATTTGCCTTTTGCACGCCCGCACGTACTAGGCGCTGCGCGGGTGAGAGAGAATTGGTTTTCGCTCTTACTCATACCGATGTCATCTTATCAGGGGGAAAGTGGTTATGCAAGGGCTTTTCGTAACAGGGCTTTTCGTAACTGTTCAGGTCCGAGCGTGAGGCAGACATCCGGTCCAATGCCGCTAGGATTTGACCCTCTTCATCCCGGAGGGATGGCCGACGAAAACCCGTCCGCCGGCAAAAGCCCGCTTCCGCACCGGCCTGCCATACCCCCTTCACCTGTGTG
>JBAXTC010001231.1:0-1541 GCA_037130375.1 Verrucomicrobiota bacterium
AGCGCCGCCGGGCGTAGCGCTTAAGGTGCCGCTGCCGGAATTGAAACTCACACACCAGCCTTCGGCCAATGGCCGGTGCTGGGTGGACAAGTTGGTGGCGGCGGCGGCCAAGGCCAAGCCCATCACCCTGCCGCCCTGCGCGTTGCAGGGGAGGCTCAACGAGGCGCGGCAGTTGTTCAGTAACAAGAAACTCCCGGCCGCGTGGGGTGCGGTGCGGGCCGCACTCAAACAGCGCACGTTCCATCCGGAGGCTTACCTGTTGTTGGCGGAGATCGCTCTCGCGGCGCACGATTCTGTGGCGGCACGGGCGTGCGCCCAGTTCGCCCGGCACATTGCGCCGGATTTTCGTCCGGCTAAGAAGTTCTTGAAGGCCAGTTTGCACGGCAATCTCAAACCCGAATGGGTCGTGCTGCCGGAGGAAATTGGAAAGCAGAAAGCAGAAAGCAGAAATCGGCTTTCCGTCTGCCTGATCGTTAAGAATGAGGAGCGGTTCCTGGGTCAGTGCCTGACTTCGGTGAAGGGTTTGGCCCATCAGATTGTGGTGGTGGATACCGGTTCGACTGATCGCACGGTGGAGATCGCCCGGGAGCACGGGGCGGAGGTGCATTCCTTTGCCTGGTGCGATGATTTCAGCGCGGCGCGTAACGCGGCGCTGGAGCACGTCACGGGGGATTGGGTGTTGATGCTGGATGCGGATGAGGAGCTGCCGCAGCAGCAACATGCGGCGTTGCGCAAGCTGCTTCATGCGCCGTCGGTGATTGCGTGGCGGTTGCCGCTGCAGGATGCGGGGCGCGAGGCGGAGGGTTGCAGTTATGTGCCGCGGCTGTTCCGCAATGCCCCGGGCCTGTTCTACGTTGGCCGGGTGCATGAACAGGTGTTCAGCAGCGTTGAAGTCCGCCGCCAGGAGTGGGGGCTCGAGACTCGGTTGGGCGACGCCATGCTGCGCCATTATGGTTATACCAAGGAACTGACCTTGGAACGGGATAAGGTGGGACGCAATCTGCGGCTGCTCGAGCAAGCCATTCTGGAATTGCCGGGTGAAGCCAACCTTTTGATGAATTATGGGCTGGAGCTGACGCGCTCGGGTCGGCGGGAAGAAGGCTTGGCCCAGTATCGCGCCGCCTTCGAGGCGATGGCGGACCTGCCACCCGCGCAGGTGGTGCCGGAGACGCGGGAGGTGTTGCTCACCCAGTTCTGCACGCAGCTTATGGCCGCCAAGCGTCATGCGGAGATTGTCCAGGTGCTGGCGTCGCCGCTGGCCAAGTTGGGCGGCGGGCTGACGGCGTCGCTGCTCTTCACACTGGGGTTGGCGCAGATGGAGTTGAAGGAGTTTGCGGCGGCGGCGGCGGCGTTCCGTCAATGTCTGGCCAAACGCGATCGGCCGGCGCTGACGCCGGTGAACCTGGAGATTCGCAAGGCCGGGCCGCGGCATTGTCTGGCGCTGTGCCTCGATCATATAGGTGAAACTGACGCCGCCTCGGAGGAATTCCGGCTGGCCATCGAGACGGAGCCGCAGTCGCGGCCTGTGCGCTACGATTACG
>JBAXTC010001232.1:0-1532 GCA_037130375.1 Verrucomicrobiota bacterium
AGGAAAGCGCGGCGGCGGCGGAAGAGTTGACGGCGCAGGCGGAGTCGTTGAAGGACGCGGTGTCGGAACTGCTGCGGTTGGTGGACGGCCAAGGCCGCCATGCGGCTGCGTCTGCTTCGCCGGCTGGGGTGTCCAACAAAGGTGGCGCGAAGGGAAGCTTCGCCAAACAACATAAGCCGGCTGTCGCCGACGTCCACAGCAACGGTAAGGGCCATACCACCGTGACCATCGCGTCGAGCAGGGGGAGCCAAGAAAAGGAGTTCAACGCGGCGTCTCGGTCTTGATGAAGGACATCCTGACCGCCACCGAGAAGGTCCATTGATCGTAGCGGTTACCACCCCAGACCTGCACTTCCCAAGCCACGGTTCTCAAGAGCCTCAGCCTGACGGCCTTGGTGGGCGACATGGACGCCATCAAGCGATCGAGCGCCGACATTGCCAAGATCAATGGAAGAAATTCGCCTCAACCATTTCTACTTTCTGCCGATACAATCTTAGCCCGCACGACAGCGCCGGGAAACGCTGTGATCTCCGGTCGCAGACGACCGGGGGGTCGCTGAAGCTTTGCCGCTGGAGGCAAGGCAGTGTGGCGCGCCGGGCCAGGAAGTGATATTTATGACAACTCAACCACAAGAATCTGCCATTGCAGATGTCCGCATGGGTGCGCGCGTTAACCCCCGGGCGATGCGCGCCAGTCCCCTGATTCTACAACGATGAAACTCCACAGCCGTCTCTGTCTCTCGCTCGCGGCCGGCATGGCCGTGGCCATTTGCGGTTCGCAAGCCTTCCAGCACTACAAGTTGCAGCGCCTCTTCGCTGAGGTCGGCGACCAGAACGTCCGCGAGGTCAAGCAGCGGCTTTCGGACAACATTGAAAGCGTCGAGCGCGCCGTCGAGTTTGGCATCGCGCAGGCGCTGGGCAACGGCGACATGGACGTGTTCCGCAAGGCGGCGGCCCTTCAAAAGCAGCTTCGTGGTCTGCAGGAACTCTCGCTCTACAACAGCAAAGGCGTAGTCACCTATTCTTCAAGTGAATCCCACCTCAAGCATGACATGGAGCCCGAACTCAAGAGAACGTTGTTCACCAAACCGGATCGCTTGGTGCGCGAATCGCCGGGTGCAGTGGAAATGTTTCAGCCACAGGTCGTGGTGAAATCCTGTATCGAATGCCACAAGGACTGGAAGGAGAACAACATTTGCGGCGTCACGGCCTTCCGGTTTTCAACCGAGGCGCTCGTCCAGGCGGAAGCGGAAGGCCGCGCGGCCACACAGAAGGCCGGCCAGAGCAGCCTGCTCTTTGCTGCCATCGCCGTCCTGAGCGGGCTTGTGATGGTGGTCGTGCTTGTCCAGCTTGTCACCCGGCCCGTTACCGCGCACCTCAGCAGGGTCGCGGACGTGTTGGGCACGAGCAGCGCGCAGGTGAAGGATGGCTCGGCCCAAATCACCGGCGCAAGCCAGTCTCTCGCGGAGGGCGCAAGCCAGCAAGCCGCCTCGCTCGAGGAAACCAGCGCGTCGCTCGAAGAAATGTCGAGCA
>JBAXTC010001233.1:0-1527 GCA_037130375.1 Verrucomicrobiota bacterium
TGCGCTACGAAGCAGCGGCCGTTCGCGCACGGTGAAGCCGTGTTCCAAACCGCGCCGGTCGTTCACGAACCATTCCTGCACGGTGGCGTCCCCGTGGCGCTGTTGCTCATATTGCTGGCGGATGCTCGACCACTCCGGCGCGGTCAGACCCTCCGGCACGGCGTCGGCGGAGGCGAGAGTTTGCGGGCGGACGGGACTGGCACCGGCCGGCGTGACCAGCAGCGCGGCGGCGAGGAGGTGGAACCAAGCGGAGATTTTCATATTGAATCGGACGATAGGTTTAGGGGTGATTGGTCGCAGTTGATTAAGGGCGTTTCGCTTTGCCATTTTGCTTATGGTTTGTACAGGCGGAAGAAGCCGCACGGTCCGGTAGGTGTGATTGTCACGACATTCTGGCCATCAATCTCAGTTGGCGCTGTCGGGAAATCCTGCCAGTCGCCACCATTGGCCAGCATGGTGGCGGATTGGAGGAGCAGCCCCGTGGCATCGATCGGCCACGTCAGAATAAGATTGGGTCCGGAAGGGACCAAGGTCAGTTGCGGCAGGCTGACTAGCACGACGCTTACGTTGTCCAGAGCGAGTCCCCAGTAGTCTAACGGCTCAGCAGGTTCGCTGAACGTCAGTGTGTCGTTTCCAGAAGCGATAAAGAGAAAACTGGAAGAATTGATGATCCACGATGTGACATCGTATGGTCCTCCTGCTGCAGGCTCGATAAGGTTTTCGTTGAGATTGCCAACCGAAACGAAGGCGGACGTCCCTCTCCCGTATTCGGAACCCCAATCGAACGACAATCGATAGGTTTGCCCGGCGACCGTCGGCAAGACTTGTGACAGGCTGTTTCCCGACGCATACCCCCCCATCCCAAGGTCAAACGCTTGATTCCCGTCGGTGACGTTCGCTCCGCCAAAACGGGACGACTCGTAAATCCCCACAGCGCTTCCAAGTATCTGGACGGTCCACGGCCCCATCGGGCCGCTATTATCATAGTATCCCGCGGGGGTGTCTTCGAAACTCCCGTCCTCGACCAGGTTTGCGAAGGCCGAACTCGCCCCAAGAACGATCAAAAGCGCAATGTTGTTTAGGGACATTCTCCGTTTCGGCCTAAGGCTCAAGTGGTTTGTATTCATAAACGTATCTGAATGGTTTTTTCTGTTTTTGTTTTGGTTGTGCTGTAAATAGGAGTGAGGCGACGCGGTGTTCTGGCCTGATTGAATCATAGGGCAAAGTCCAGTGGTTCGGCTCGTGGTCGCGCCATCGGCAGCCCGAGCGCCTTCCGCGCAGGGGCTGCCGCGGCCTTGGCGACTTTGGTTATTTCGTCGTAACACTGACCTGATTGGAGGGCGAACGGCCCGCCACGTTGAAGGCCAGGACGCGATAGGTGTAGGTGGTCCGCTGCGCTGCTGCGGAGGCATCCGTAAACGTCTTGCTGTTGGCCGCCACGGTGGCGAGGGGCTGCCACCCGCTGCTGGTCTGGCGCTCGATCTGGAAGCCGTCTTCATTGGTGGAGTTGTCTTTCCAGGCCAGACT
>JBAXTC010001234.1:0-1525 GCA_037130375.1 Verrucomicrobiota bacterium
CGATAAGCACCGTGTCGTTGGATTGCCACGGGCCGTGTGTCCACCAGTAGATCGGGACGGTTCCGCGCAGGATCGAACCGCCACCAATGAGGCCGAGTTCCACCACGCGCGCGCCGGTGGAGAGCGAGGCATCGGCGGTGCCGGCGAAGGCGCCAAGGTTGATTCGTCCTCCATTGGGGGCTTGTTCCGCTCCAATGGCGCTTGTCGGCAGTCCGGCATCAATGCACGGGCTGTTCGTGGCATCCGCTGTGAACCCAGCGGTGGTCAGCGCGGTGAAGGGAAGTCCCTTGTAGCTGCCTACGGTACTGGCGAGATGGAAGTTATCATCCAATCCATTCGTGCCGCCGGTTACTCCATCGGCGCCGGCCGGATTCACGAAGAGCGGGTTGGCGCTGAAACTGTGCGTGTCCAGGCCCGTCGCCGCCCGCCATTCGAGCAGGTCGTTCTGCGGGCCTAGCCAGTAGCTGAGGCTGGCGCCGTCCGTGGCGAGGATGCAGTTGTTGTCGCTTACGAGCGTGCCCCACGCATGGTCTGGGTTGCTGTAACGCACCAGGGCATAGCGTCCTGTGCCGGTGGCCCAGAAAACGTTGTTGCGGCTGGTCACAGCGATGGGGTTGCCAATGTAGATGCCGCCGCCGCCATAAACGGTGTTGTTTTCGATCAGCGCGTCATTGCCTTGCCAGGTGTTGGGCACGAGGTAAATGTTGTAGGCGCCGGCGGCTGCACCGTTGGCGTAACAGAGGTTATTGGCGATGACGTGCATGTGCCCAGCGTAGCCATTGACTAATATCCCGTGGTCTCTATTGGAATAGACGACATTGCGGCGGGCATTGGCATCGAGCGCAGCATAAATGCCAGAACCATTGTTAAGAAAGACCCGGTTCTCGACGGCTTCGGAGGTATTATTCACCCCGGTACCATCGATGTAGATGCCATCGGAGTTGTTGCTAAAGACAGTATTACCTTTGCACGTCACGAGCGTCGTGCCGGCGATACCGCGATTGTTGTTCTGGAAGACCAGGTTTCCTTCCACGAGCAAGGGGCCTCCCCAGACGCGGATGGCCTCGTTGCCGGTGGTTCGATAGACGCGGTTGCTGCGGATGACGCCGTAGCCGCCGCCCAAGATGCCGTTCTGGTAGTTGTCGTGGATGTCGCAGTTGGCGATTGTCAGGTTGGTCGCGCTGGTGAAATAGACCGCGTAGTGATAATTCGTGGACAATTCGCAGGCCAGCACTTGCACGCCATCACACAAGTCAGAAGCGCTGCCTTCGATGTGAATGGCGTCGTAGCTGTTCACAATCTTGAGCGATTCGAGGCTGAGGTGGTCCACCAGGCTCAGGAGGAACGCGTTTTGCTGGTTGTCGCCGCGGTCGAACCGGGAGCCGGCGGGGTGGGTGCTGCCGATGAAGCGAATCTTCGCCGCCACGGAGCCGGAATCGAAAAACTGGAGCGTCGAGTCCAGCCGCCAATAACCGGTGTCAATCCAGACCCGGTCGCCCGGGATGAGCGTGTAGTCGCGGAAGAG
>JBAXTC010001235.1:0-1517 GCA_037130375.1 Verrucomicrobiota bacterium
GGCGTTTCGGAAATCATCTTAACATAGTTGAGATCTTAACATAGTGCCGCTCCTACGGAGCTATCCCCGACGGGCCGCCCCCTCCCCAATCTTGTTCTTGTTCTGCTGCGACAAAACTTTATGTTGCACTCTTCCGCTGTTCATGCGAAATAGACCCATAAGTATTATGCTGAAGAGTCATAAAAGTTCTACCATGAGCAAACTCACCCGCAAATACAGCCTGAGAAACACCTTCGCTGTGCTGGCGCTGCTGGCGGCCACCGCCGCGCAGGCTTCGGTGACGGTCACCAACGTGACGGTGGCGCAGCGGCCGGGGACGAAGTTGGTAGATATTGGTTACGATGTGGCGAACACGGCGACCAGCGTGGCCGTGTCGCTGGTCGTCAGCAACGGCGCGGCGGTGGCGCCGGTTGTGCTGGAGGGCATGGTGCTGGTTCAGGGCGGATCGCTGCCGAGTATCGGTAACGGGGCGATCACGGTCTCTTCTTTCTGCATCGGCAAGTACGAGGTTACGTGGGCCGAGTGGCAGACGGTGAGAACCTGGGCGGCGGCCAACGGTTATGATATTGGGAATGTTGGCGCGGGCAGTGCGGATAACCATCCTGTGCAAACGGTAAGCTGGTATGATGTGGTGAAGTGGTGCAATGCCCGCAGTCAAAAGGAGGGGCGTACGCCGGTTTACACGGTAGGCGGGGTGATATACAAAAGTGATCAATACGATAATGTGGCTGTGAACGCCTCCGCCACCGGCTACCGACTGCCGACGGAAGCCGAATGGGAGTTTGCGGCCCGCGGCGGCACGCAGAGTCAGGGCTACGAATACAGCGGTGGCAATGATCTGAACGCGGTGGGTTGGTATTATGACAACTCTGGCGGAGGCCCCAAAGCCGTTGGCACGAAGGCGGCGAATGAGCTGGGGCTTTACGACATGGCCGGCAACGTGTGGGAGTGGTGTTTTGCTTGGTATCCTGGAAACGAGGGCTCGTACCGTGTGTATCGGGGCGGCAGTTGGGGCGACTACGCGTTCCGCTGCCGGACGGCGTTTCGCTGCCTCAACTACCCGACGAGCAGCTACTACGACGTCGGGTTCCGCCCCGTCTTGCCCCCAGGTCAGTGAGCTAAACGGCCAGAGCGGAGCAGGCGTGGAGGCGCGAGGGACTAGCGACGCCTGCGGAGCGGGTGGGAGAAAGGGAAGGGTGAGCGATTGGAAGGCGAGAAGCCCGCGCGGCGGTCGCGATTTTGGGTGATGTGTTGCGACGACGCTGTCGGCATGTTCAAAACCCTCTGCCGTTATTCTCGGGTGATTTCGCGCCGAGCCACGCAACGAGCGAACCAGGAAGGTCCGATGGGCGTTCTCTGAATGGCCTGAGTGCAGAATATTATGTGGTGTTGGGAATGCCAAAAGCCCAATAAATCAAGGGCGGGGCGGCCTCGACACTACATAACCAAGTTGACCACATAACGCATCCGGCTTTCCAGTTCATGGTCTTGATGGACTGGCTCAGGCACTCGACTCA
>JBAXTC010001236.1:0-1515 GCA_037130375.1 Verrucomicrobiota bacterium
CAGAGATGCTTGGATGAATTGGGACCGATGCTGTTGATTTTCAAACCGAGCGTGTCGGCGATGTCGATGCTGTTTTTGGCCCGGTTGATCGCGCGACGGTCAGTTTCTTGTAGGTTTCGAGCTGATCTCCATGGTTGATCCCGTCGCCAGTTTCGCCGTAATTCGGCTTGGTTAGCTGAGTTCGACGATTTGGCTTTCAGCTCAAGTTCCAAGACCAGATTGGGTTTGGGGGTCTCCAGCAACAGATGATAGTGATTTCCCAACAACGCCCAGGCATGAATCCGGCGCCCCGTCTGACGCCAAGCTCAATCCGGAGGAAAGCCGTCAATGGGGTGCCGGAGGGCGGCGGCATAGCAACTGATGACCGCTTTGGCGAGCGCCACCTGCTTCCTAGCCCACGCCAGTAAATCTGCCGGCTCAAACGTTTGCCGCGGCTGGGGCTTGGCTTCGTCAATCATGCGCCCCACCACAATACTGGCCGCGTGGACATCCATCGCCAGTTTGATCTGCTGGCAGGGAGGTTGAGTGGAAAATGGAAAAGTGTTGCGATTAATCGCCTCGGCGACTAAGCTGCTGGGGTACAAGATGAAAGCGCTTCAGCATACGATAAAGGCGATGATTCGTCCTGGTGAGGAATCGGGTTATGTTGCCGAGTGCGTGGAAATCGCCGTGGTGACTCAAGGCGCAACGCTCGACGAGGTGACCCACAATCTGCAGGAAGCGGTGGCTCTGCATCTGGAAGAGGAGGACTTGGCATCCATGGGACTGGCAGAGACTCCGATACTGCTTGTCACTATGGAACTTGAACCGGCCTATGCCTAAATTGAAACGGCTTTCGGGTTCCGAAACCGTTTCGATTCTTCAGCGCTTCGGCTTCTCCATTCGTTCTCGGCGGGGCAGCCACATCAAATTGCGGCGAATCAGCCAAGCGGGAGAGAAACAGACGCTAACGGTTCCGAACCATCGCGAACTTGACTCAGGAACAAGCCAGGCAGTTTTCCGTCAAGCTTGCAGATACATCGCGCCTGAGGAGCTTCGCCGTTTTTTCTACGCGGATTGATTTTATTGGCACAATCCTCTCACGGCTCCGTTGTAACGTTGGAAAATGCCGAACAGAGCAGCAGTTCAATAGACCATCAACCGCACTGCGCCTTGTGCCGCAGCGCATGGTCCACCTAAACCAGCGCCCACACACAAAGAATCTATGAAGAACGGCAAATACCAGACAACGCCAGAGAATCGAGAGCAGAAATCTCGCGGAGCAGTTTGGGCGGAACAAACCCGCAAACGGTGCGACCCGCTCACCGACGTTCAGCGCGAGAAGTTGCTCAACCGGGCCATGCAGATTGCCTATGGCACAGAAAATGATAAGCCATTGCTTTTTGCACGCCCGCCGGCTATTGCCGCTGCTTGAAGAATGGGGCGGACAGTAGGTTAGGCAATCCATGCATACTACCAGGGCACCAGGATGAAACACAGTGGAATAGCCGCGAAAAGGCGCAAAACACGCAAAAA
>JBAXTC010001237.1:0-1515 GCA_037130375.1 Verrucomicrobiota bacterium
CAGCCTGCGGAAAGTGTCCGCCCCCTTGCGCGTGATCTGGCCAACAACAGCATCCCCCGTCCAGAACACATAAACGTCTTTATCCAGCTCGCTGGCCAGCGCTTCCAGATACGGCTTCTGCTCCTTGCCCGTCCCGTCGCCCCAGTAATAGGTGGGGCAGAAGATCATCTGCGCCTCCGGATCCTTGGCTCGCAGACGATGAAATATCTCATTGACCACCCGCGCCTGGCTCGAAGCGTTGATGCCCTCGGTGATGTCATCCAGCGAGATGTTGAACCACTTCACGCCCAGGCCCTGCATCCAGGCGTAATGCTTGAAAAGCGCGTCCACGCTGCCCGGCGAATTATCATTCACCACGCGCTTCGCACAGATGTTCGGATTCATGCTGAAACAGAACGCGATGCCGTGGCGCTGGCATTCCCGCACGACCTCCTCGTATGCCTTCTTCTTCGCGTCCGGCAAATCCTCCCACCAGCGGTTGCATTGCGGGTCGCCCCAGTGGTAGTGCTCGATGTCGCACATGCTCCCGTAGCAATTCATCAGGAAGTTCAGCTTGAACCGCGCCAGGCAGGGAATCTCCGCCAGGTATTGTTGCGGCGTCCACATCCAGCCCTTGGTCCCGCGGAACTTAAACCCGGGTCGCCCGCCGTCTGGCAGCGGCTCGGGGAACACGCGCTTCTCCACGGGCAACGTCACCCAGAAGTTTTTGTGCAGATCGCGCCGAATGACGTATTTCTCGGGCGCAACCACACACGCCGCCACCTGGAACCAAGGCGGCATCCCCACTTTGCCATCCTTCTCCCGGCAAACGATGACCAACGCGTTCTCCCCTTCCTTCAACACCCCCGCCGGGATGGGAAACCGCTTGGTCTCAAAAGCCTTGGAAGAGAAGGTGTTGCGCCCTTCGAACAGCACCCGTCCATTCATCTCAATCGCAATGATGGACTGGGCGGGGTAATCATCGTCGCGCCCTTTCAGATGCACGAACAGCGGCCCCGGCGGCACACTCTTGAGCGGGAATGTCACCTTCATCGTCGCATGGGCGCCTGTCGGCAGGGCATAGACATAGTTCACCTGCTCCCCGTCGCTATCCGAGCCGAACAGGTCTTTGGCGCCCCCTTGAAATTCTGCGCCGGAGAAATGAGCCAGCGCTGCCGGCATTTTGTCCTCCGCTCGCAGCGGCAGAACAGCGGTTAAAGACAAGAGGATTAACAGACAGGCATCTTTGGTTATCATTTGGTCAGTTCGAGTTCGGGTTTGAGCTTCGGTTTTTCAGCCGCCGCCGCATCGAGAATCCGCTTGAGCAGCCAGCTTCCGGCGACGATGCAACCAGCGATGCTAACGCCGAATCGAAGCCAGTCTCCCACATAAACCGCGTTGGTCGCCAGCACAAGGCCGAGGGAAGCGATGATGCCGAGCATCGAATCGCCAAACATCCGGCCCGCGGTCGGTTCGCCGAGATCCGCCAGTTGCACCTCGCTGCGGATTGGTCCCCAGAAGCCCGGCGGGCGGCAG
>JBAXTC010001238.1:0-1512 GCA_037130375.1 Verrucomicrobiota bacterium
ATGAGGAGGAAGTCGGCGTTCGTTTCCAGCGCCAGCGCGATGGCCTCGCGCTCGCCCGGTCCGAGTTCGGTGAAACGCGAGGCGTCTCGGGGTGAGCGCACCTGGGCCCAGGCCGGAAGCGTCGCGGCCCAATGCCAGAAGGTCGTCGGCGACCGTGGGTGCAGGAGTTCACGATGAACAGCCGGCGTGAGCAAGGTTCCGTATAGGGCGCGAGCGAGGTCGATTTGACTGCTCAAGATCAGGTAGTTCATCGGCCCCGTGTCCGCCACCACGATCATCGGCGTTTCGGCAGTAAAGCGTTGTCAAAGGCGTCGTCGTCGCTGGTCTTGAGCGGATACGGCGCGCGGTGGTCACGCGCAAGATTACTCTACGGCCATGAAGCCCCTGCGGCTGGCCGTTGACACCAACGTCCTGCTGGATCTGGCCGAGGGGATGGATGCGGTACTGGACACTTTCGCGCTCCTCGACCAACGGATGCCGGGCAACGATATGCTGATCGTCCCGAGTGTTCTGGACGAAGTGGCCTTTTTGTGCGACTCCGGGGATACCGTCCGGGTTCGCCGCCTTGTGTGGCGCGCTGGCGGTTCTGGTCACGAAGCTGCGCGCCGTTCGTTTGACGACTACTCCCGCTCGTCTTAGCCCAAGCAGGTGAAGCCGGATTCGTGAGAATTGAAAATCTGCGCTACTCCCTCCACGCGCAGGCAGCCGCGCAGAAAAATCCGAGATGCGCACGGAGATAACGGAGAATTATATCTGGCATTGCCTGAATCGCGCATCCGCTTATGTTGGCCTTCCATCTCTGTTCCCTCGGTTCCCTCCTGTACCACATCTTGGCCGCACAGCATGTTGGAGTGCAGCTTCATCCCCCTTTGCTACCTCCGTTCTCTCCTGTTCACCCCCCGCCTTCCCCCCTTCAATTTCTGCTTTCCCTTCTATCGGCTGTGCGAGCAATGGCATAATCATGCAGTGCTTTGCCGGAGGAAGCGTTACAGGACGTATGAATTATGTGGGTGGTTTGGCTGGGGTGGCTGCTGTCGTCTCTTGATTTCTCTCAGTTGCCTGGCCGTGAGCCGGTCGTGGTCGCGATTCATTGCCTCTTTGGCGCGAATCAACGCGTCGAGGTCGAGAATCCGGCAATTACCGAAGGGCAATTCCAATTCCACGCTGTGCTCCAAAACACGCTCGAAATCGCCGACGCCCAGAACTTCCCCGAGGCAATCCACAATGCCCAAATCAGTCTTGAGATAAAGATTTTTCAGGCCCGCACACTGCTCGGGCGTCAGCGCGAGCGGCAAATCTGGCTTGGAACGATGCGCCGGATGCAGATTCGCGAACGCCGTTTGGATTTGCATAAGGTTTGCCTCGCTGAACCGGCAGCAGATGTCCACGTCGCGTGTGACTAAAGTAGCGCCATGCGCCACGGCGGCGAATCCGCCGATTAAAACGAACTCGACTTGCGCCTCAATCAGCCTGCGCGTCAGTTCGCTAAGGTTTTGCATTCCGTCTCTCCAT
>JBAXTC010001239.1:0-1510 GCA_037130375.1 Verrucomicrobiota bacterium
CGTGTTGAGCAATGTACGGTTTATGTACCGCCAGCAAGCTTGCAGGTCGTGTTTAGTCCTTTAAGCTCAGCATCGTTATGGCGTGGGCGTTACCAATACCTGATGGACTTTTGTACCGGAAGCCCTACGCACGAAATGTTCGGACCTGGGGCGCAGTTGCGTGCCCGCCGAGACTGGAGCGAGCGCGTAATCGGTCAGCGTTCCCGCCAGTCCGAAAAACTCGGATCTGGAGTCGTGCAGAATGAGAAACTGGCAACAGGCGGTCCAATTTGTGTCACTAGCGAGGGCTGAGGCTCCCGCGCTTATCCGCTCTCTATACTCGGTGGCTGCCCCCGTAGCGAGGAGCCGGCGAGAGTTAACGCTGCTGGCTGGTCGGAGGGTGAGGAGTGTCACCCTATGTCTCGCCGCCTTGGTAGTGGTGCTTGTGTTGCCTTGCTCATCAGCGTGTGCGGCCGTCGCTTTCGAGGCTAGCGGGCGATGTGTGACGACTTCTTGGAATCCAACTGGCCAACAGGTGCAGTCTCTTGAATTCCTGTTCGAGGTGCGCGTGGCGGAGGCGGTTTGGTCAATCCGGGTGGATGATTTGAGCGTGCGCGCCGGCAAGAGGGCGGGGGCTGATTTCGAGGAGCTGTTTTGTGACGGCACGGATCTTTTCCAGGTTCATCATTGCCCAGATGCGGTACGAACGAATCTTGCTCCACGACACCAATTCAATACGTATGGCAGCGTGGGCCCGGCGACATTTCCTACCTTTGCGACGCCAATAGTGCGGATTCTCTGGCTGACGTTCTGCTCGGGAAAATATCCGCCATTATCGGCTGCAAACCTCCCCTTGATCGATAATTCACTCATGCCCACTAACGTTGCAGCCGTCACGGTTGACTATTATCCAACGCTACCGCACGTACCGAAGCGCCTTATGGTCTGGGCCAAGGGCGTGCTGTTATGGGATTCTACGTTCCCGCGAGGGATACAACTCATCCGGCCGACTGGCCCGTTCGAGGACGGCTTTCTTGCGCTCGAAGTGGAATCTGCGGGGCCCACGAACGCTCTTGAAGGGGTCGTGGTAGCGCAGCATTTGGTGGCATCCTTCTACGACCTCGATTTAGCAGCCAAACCGGCGCGGCGCTACCGCGGAACAGAGATAGTCGTGTCAGTGAAGAGCCTCGGCCCGGTTCGGGAATCCCTGGTTCCACCGGAGCTTGCTGGTGCAGCGAACGTGCTGGACACCAGGTTTACAAACAAGTTAGGCAGGGTGTTCCGTTATGTGGAGACCAATGGCACCTGGGTATCCCGCTCCGACCCGACCGCCGCCAAGGCACTCGAGGCGAAGTCGCCGGCTCCAATATACATGAGCAGGGGTAGTAGGGGTATTGGTGCAATGCGACATGTGTTGCGGGGGATCGTCCTTCTCACCCTGTGCGCGCCGATTGCGTTGTACTTGATCGCTTTCCTCCGGAGACGGAACAGAAACGCAGAAAACAACCAACGAATAGCAAGAAGCATATGA
>JBAXTC010000124.1:0-14334 GCA_037130375.1 Verrucomicrobiota bacterium
TGGCCTGCAACACACTGGTCTTGCCGCAATTGTTCGGCCCGATCAGCACCGCCGGGTGGTCCAGATCAATGTGCTGGCGCTCCGCGTAGCGCTTGAAATTCTCGATCTCAACGTAGTGCAGTAATTTCATGGCGAGAGAATAACGGGTTCAGCCGATAAACGCATCATTCGGTTTCGGCAGCTTCGGGTTCCTCGGGTTCGATTGATTCCTCTGTGTTCGGCGTGGGTTCGAGGGCAATGGGATCGGAGGGCAACTGGCGGGCGACGGGGCGCACGTCTAGCTCGCCCGCCAACCGGATGGGCGGATTCGGCGGCAGCGGAGCCGGGAGAAAGGCGCGGTTCCCGGTCAGTTGCCTCACGTATCGTCCGGCCCGAGCCGCCGATGGATTCGCCGGGATGGAGTTCATACCGCAAAACTTACACAAGAAGCGAGAATGCTTCCATAGTAAAGGCAGTCTTTATTAAGGAGCGCCAAGTCGGCTTGCTAAAGCCAGAGAGCGCAGTGTCACGTATGAGGTGTTCCCGATGGGTTTCCGGAAGTTCCTCGCGTTTCGCGACCTCCGCCATGAGCCTTACAACGCCCGCAGCGAAAGCCGGACGCGCGCGGCTTGTAAACCTGGGTGTCGTCTTTGAGCACCGCGCTCAATGCAGAGGCGGTTTTACGGCCCTGCCCGCCCCGCGCGCCGGGATGATGAGCCAGAGAATCCGGGCGGAAGTCTCGCCGGGGATGGTGGCGCGAATGCTGCTGCCGGTCTGCAGCCGGATGTAGAACTTGGCCGCGAGGTCATTCGGGTCTGAAGTGGCGCGCACCGGATTGCCATTCTTGTCGGCAAAGTAGGAATGGTGAAGCCGAAGAAGAACTGACGCAAGCAGGACAAAAGCCCGTGCTCTGCGTCCTTGCAATGACCGGTTTGGATGGTAAGGTTTTGCCATGAGCTATACGACGGTTGAAGTGGAACTTGACCACGGGCGCGTCTGGCCGCACGGCTCGGCTACGCTACCCACGATCGAGGAAATCCGCGCATTGGGCCGCGTTCCGGCTTAGCACCGCCAACAGCCCTCCGTTTGCTAGACCTGACATAATGAAAGTTGCCATTTTGCCCGAACCGACCACCCACGGTGAGATCGAGTATCGCGCCATCGGAGGCGGACGCCAGGCCTGGCCAAGACGGCCGGGGCAGCCTTGGACGCCATTACGGCGCAATTTCCGGCGGACGACGCCGGCACGCTGGTCATTGTCCAAAGCCACCGCCCGGACCAATTCTTCAGCGCCCGGCAACAACAGCGACTGAGCGAGTTGATGGCGCGCTGGCGGGTGGCCCGCGACGCCAGTAAATCGCTGCCGCCAGCCGAGCAGGCCGAGTTGGACGCTTTGGTGGATGCTGAAGTCCAGGCTTCCGGTGATCGCGCGGCGGCCCTACTTGCCGATTTGAGGTAGTGAATCCCCGCTACCCAACGGTGGCGGAGCGAGCCGGGCATTGTTGCGAATACTGCCGCGCCCCTGAGGCCATCTTCAATTTCCCCTTTGAAGTCGAACACATCGTGCCGACGAGCCGGGGCGGCGAGGACCAACGGGCGAACTGGGCGCTGAGTTGCCGCGCCTGCAACCTCCACAAAGCCGATCACCTGGAGGCCATGGACCCAGAGAGCCGGATGCTGGGCTGGAGGCCGCAACGCCGTTGGCGTTGAGCCATCCGACTCCTTGTGTTGCGGGTAAGGGTGGAGGTTGGGGATCATTTCGCGCCTCCCTTGAGCAGACTATCGAGCAGGCCCTCGGCTTCCTTTTCCACGGCGAAGATGTCGGCGCGGATGGCGTCCAGCGTGCGCAGGGGCTGCGGTTGGTAGAAATGGCGTGTGAAGCTAATTTCGTAGCCGATTTTGGTGGCATCTGCTTTGATCCAGGCGTCATCGGCCAGTTAACCGACCCGCACTTGCTGTCATAATGCCGCTACAAAGCGGTTGATTATGAAGGGAATCGATATCGTCCTTGCATGGAGGGGCGAACATTGCCAAGATCGTCCCTATGAACAGTGACAGTCTGAAATATGTCCTGCGCGAGTTCGTCGGTCGCGCGCTGCCGGAAAACCGGTCGCGCGAATTATCGCTGCCCACTGATTCCGGCAAAGTCATCGGCCTCTGCGGGGTGCGTCGATGCGGCAAGACTTTTCTGTTCTTCGACACCATCCGGCGTCTGCTGGCGCAAGGCGTGGACCGTCGGCGCATCGTGTATCTGAACTTCGAAGACGACCGGCTCCAGCCGGTTCAGCCAGCGGAACTGGATTTGGTGCTACGTTGCTTGCGCGAGGTTTTTCCCGAGGCCGCCACCGGACGGCTCTACTTGTTTCTCGATGAGGTCCAAAGCGCGCCGGGTTGGGATCGTTGGGTGCGGCGGTTGTGCGATACGGAGGACGTGTCCGTCTTCGTCACCGGTTCGTCATCCCGCGTGCTCACGCGCGATCTGTCGTCAGCCATGCGCGGGCGCAGCGTCACGTATGAGGTGTTCCCGCTGGGTTTCCGGGAGTTCCTCGCATTTCGCGACCTCCGCCATGAGCCTTACAACGCCCGCAGCGAAAGCCGGACGCGCGCGGCCTTCGAAGATTACCTGCGTTGGGGCGGGTTCCCGGAAGTGGTGCTCGCCGCGCCGGCGATGCGTCCCCTGATCCTGGAGGAATACGCTTCGGTCATGTTGCATCGCGACCTGGTGGAGCGAAACGCCATCCGCAACGAGGCGCTGATGCATGCGTTTCTGCGGCATTGCTTCCGCAACACGGCGACACTGCTCAGCTTGAGCAAACTGCACCGCGATTTTCAGTCGCAGGGCTACGAAATCTCGAAGAACACGATTTTCGAGTATGCCCGGATGCTGGAGGACGCGGGCTTGATCTTCCTGCTGCCGCGGCATGAGGAGTCGGTGCGCAAACAGGCCCGCAATCCGAAAAAGCTCCACGTAATTGATCCCGGGTTGATCGGCGCTTTCAAGGCCGGGGCGGAGCGGGATGTGGGCCACAAGCTCGAAACCGCTGTATTCCTGGAATGTCGGCGGCGCGCCCGGGAATGGCATTACCACGCCGGCGACGGCGAACTGGACCTTTGCGATGCGGAAGACCGGCTGTTTATCAACATCTGCTGGAACCTGTCCGACGCCACCACCGCCGAACGGGAAGCGGCGGCGATGGCAGCGGGCACCCGACTGCTGCCCAAAGCCAGGGGCGTGCTGCTCTATCACGAGCACGCGCCGGACACGGCCCAACGCTTTCCCGGTTCCCAACCGGCTTGGCAGTGGTTACTTGAACAAACAAAGGAGGTGCGCGAAACGGATTTTCATCCGGGTCGAACCGGGTGACAAATACGCAGCTCCTGCGGAAGGAGCGTAACGATGAGCTGAACTCCGAAAAGAATTGAAATGTCGTTCGGTGCGGCAGAGAATCGATTCTGCATTTTAGGCCATGAATACGAACATCAACCGAACCCTCTTGGGTGCCATGCCGCTCGCCGTCCTTGCCGCCGCCGTTGCCGGCCTGTTATTGGCCCCGCTGGTCGCGCTGCACGCCGCCGAACCGAACAATACGAATCATGATGACGCCAAGGTGCATGGTCAGGTTGCGCCGAAGGTCGCCGACGCCCTACAGCCGATCACGCTCAGGCAGGCGGAGCTGTCCGGTGAAATCGGAAGGCGAATTGACGATCTCATCTACAAGAACTACATGGTTCTCGACCTCGACCGCGACTTCGTCGAACCGTTCCGGTCTCGTCCGTTCACAAACGAGTGGCACTACATCGGCGTCGGAAAAGTGATCGACGCCGGGAGCCTGTTTGCGGCCTATACCGGCGATCCGAAAGTGAATGAGCGGACCTCGCGCCTGATCGAAGACCTCATGAAGACGCGCGACATCGACGGGTACTTGGGCCACATAAAGGTCCAACCTGAGGGGCGTCAGAACTACCTCAACTGGACCTTGCACGAGCAGGAGTACACGGTTCTCGGTCTGGTCGAGAACGGACGCACCTGCGGCAACGCGAAGTCGCTTCAATATGCGCGCGAACTGGCCGACTACGTGCTGGCCACGTTCCCGAAAAACCCCAACCCCGAAAAGGTATGCACCGCCGGGCTGCCCGAAGCCATGCTGGTTCTCTACGGTTGCACGGGTGACACGCGCTATCTGAGGTTCGCAGCGGACACGCGGCACGGCAATGCAGGAGCAGAGATCAAATGCGCCTCGCTGCGCGATTGGCAGCAGACCTTTGAAACCAAGCCTGCACACGTCTATGTAATGACAGCACGGTGTTACGCGCAAACCGATCTCTACCGGCACGAGCCTGCGCCCCAATTGTTGAACATGTCACGCTACCTGCGGCACGAACTGCTGCGTGGAGACAGCGGCGGGCTCACGGTTATCGGCTCGGCCTCCGACGGCGAGCAGTTCTCGTACACACAGAACGGGAAAGGAGCGATTAGCGAATCCTGCGTTACCGCGTACCTGATCCGGTGGCTCGACAGCCTAATGCGGCTGGAGGGAGATGTTCGCTACGGGGATATCATCGAGAGAACCACATACAACGCCCTCTTTGCAGCCCAGGATCCAGCCGGAAGACGCCTGCGTTACTTCACCCCATTCACGGGGCCGCGTGATTACTACGGCAACGACGGTTTCTGCTGTCCCGGCAACTATCGCCGCATCGTGGCCGAACTGCCGCAGAAGGTTTACTACCGCTGCGCCGACGGCGGCGTTGCGGTCAACCTTTTCACCCCGTCCAAAAAAGTCATTGCGATGGAAAAAGACCGCTCTGTGACCGTCGAACAACAGACCGACTATCCGTCATCCGGGCATGTGAGTATCCGAGTTTCAGCGACTCCGCCGACGCAGTTCCCATTGCGGCTCCGCATCCCGCGCTGGTGCCCGAAGGCCACAGTCCAGATCAATTCCGAAACGCCCGTTGTGGTGTCACCCGGGGCACAGCCTTGCGAACTCCGCCGCACGTGGAAACCCGACGACGTTGTCAGGCTCGACTTGCCGATGCCGTGGCGTCTGATCCGGGGGCGCAAAATTCAGGAGGGAAAAGTCGCCCTCATGCGCGGTCCCATCGTTTATTGCATTGGCACGGCACAAAACGCCGAGCTGCTCAAGAAATACCCCGATCCGGGAGAACTGACCATCGACCCCCGGACACTCGGTGAGGTGGTGCCCGACACTTCCGTCCGTCCCAACGGGCGGATGGTCACGGTGCAAGCGTTACCACCGGGAACAAACGCCGCTCCCGTCACGGTGGTGCTGACCGAGTTCGTCGATCCCAGCGGGATCGCCACCTATTTTCGCATCCCCGATCTGACCAAAGCCGTGGATGACGAACTCATGTCTGATTGTTTTTCAAAGTCAACACTGTAAAAGCCTTCGGCAAGAGCCCGCAGGGCGGATTCAGACGAGGACTTTGATGCTGCGCGGGTTGGCTCCTGTGGGCAATCCGGCATTTATGGGGTGTGCAACCGGAAAAACCTCTGGTCGTCCTCCGTGGCGGGCAGAGTCACGTAGTTGACGCCGTCGGTGGTCGAGGAGGCGTTGGTGACGAGTTGCCATGAGATGGGCAGGGTGAGAGCCGGAGCCGCGAACAGGGCATAGTTGACGGCGTTTGTGGACCAGGAAAGGAGGACTTCCACCCCCTCCGGACCAATCGTCCGGCGCAGACGCAGCAGGGGCTTAGGCATTGCGCTCACCTCCGCTGAATCGGCGCTCTCGCCCGCGCCCAAGGCCGCCGACACCACATAGTAGTAGGTGACGCCGTTGAGGACGGTGGTGTCCGAGTACTTGGTCAGCGTATTCGTGGCGATCGTCTCGTAAGGCCCGCCTCTGACGGTCGAGCGTTTGATATAGTAGTTTGTGGCCCCGATCAAGGCGCTCCAACTCAGGGTGACGACGCTATTGCTGGCAGTGGCACTCAGACCCTTGGGGGCGAGTTGGAGCAGAGGCGTGATGAGGCTGGCCATTTTCGGCGCAATGAAACCGATGTGCGAATAACCGTAAGGGTGTAACGAGTCGGACGCGTCGGAGGCGGTGAAGAAACCTTTGGTGTCCCCGTAGCTGACCCGGCTGCTGGCGGCGTTGGCCACGACCGTCTTCAGTTCCGACGCGTGCGCTCCGTTGAAGGGCAGCAGCAGTAATTGCCTGGCGTTGGGCGCGGCATTGAGGAGCGCGCGGACCACGGCCAGCAGGCCGGTGGTGATGCTGCTCCCATCGTTGGTCCCCTCGTTATAAACGATGAGGTCCGGTTCGGGATCCGTGTAAGACCTGGCCCGGGCGGCCCACAGATAGGCGTGAGAGATTCCCAAGGCCGGAACGTTGCCGGATCCCGAGACGTTGATGCCGGTGGCGCCGAAACCCACCACGCCGACTTCTGCCGGCAACTCTTGCGAAAGGAGCCACGAGTACGTTTGCAGCGCGTCGTTTCGATCCGTGTCGTAGGTGATCCCCGAATAACCGTTTACGCGCACGCCTTCGGTGATGCTGTCGCCGAAGATGAGGATGTTGAACGGTTTGCGCGCGGGCGCCGTCACCGTGACGCCCGAGTCCAGCACCAGGCTGGTGAACACAACGGCCGTCCGCTGCTTCGTCCAACGGTCGATGGTTTCACTGGTGGACTTGACGACGACTTCGAGGAAATGCTTGCGATTGACCAGTCCTTGGGCGAGGACGAACGTGGGGTTTGTGGCGGACAAAGTGTATTGCGTGAACGCGCCGCCATCGAGGCGCGCCCAGAACTGCGAGTAGGGCGCAGTGTTGGATCTCGTATCGGTGGTCAACTGGCAGGACGCCCCGCTGAAGATGACCTTGAAATACGCCCCGGCATTTATGGTCTTGGCGCTTTCGGCGGTCACGCCCCAGTTGAACGGGGAGTAGAGAATAGCACTGTTAGTCATCGAGATCGTCGTCGCTTGTGCCCATCGAACGCTCGATGTCAAGACCACGAACAGCAGGGCGAGCAAGACACTTGTGGGCCGGCGGAGAGAGGCTTGTTTCATGAGTGAATGATTCACGGTATTCGCGCGAGTATGACACGCCCGCCATCGCAGGCAACCCGGAAACGTAAAGCAGAGCAACGTTGAGGAGCGGCAGCCTCATGGCCAGAGCGCCACTGCCTTCACCAACGCCGAAAGAAACGTCCGACAACCCGGAGAAAGAGCAGTCCCGCCAGCGCGCCGCTGCTGTCCTGCTTCGCAGACTCTTTTGTCTCCATGCCAAAGAGTCTGTCAGAAACTTGCCAGCAAAACAAGACCGTTGCAAAAAACGACCGAAAAGAGTGGTGCCCGCGACAGGACTTGAACCTGTATCCGGTTAAGGACTAGAACCTGAATCTAGCGCGTCTGCCAATTCCGCCACGCGGGCAACCAATAAAATCAACCATTTATGAAAATCGATCCTGTCTGAACTTGACCCAGTGCTAGTTTTTGTGCTAGAGTTAGGCCATGCAACGTAACGCAAGCCAAAGCAACCCTCAAGTTGCTCTGCCGGACAGTTCGATTGTTCACATTCGCGGTCAACGCGAAGCACATTATCAGAGAGTATATGATGAGCGCAAGCGTCCAATTCGAAGTTTGTGGGTGCGCAACGGGCGATATTACGCCCAGATGACCCTGGAGGATGAGCACACCGGCCAAAAGCAAGTTCGCCGCGTCCCTTTGGAGGGAGCCACCACCTCAGCCCAGGCCAGACAGAAAATTGAGGAACTGCGAGTGGAGCGCCGCACGGGCAAGCTGCTAATTCTCAAACAGACACCCAAATTCTCCGACTTCGCCGATGCCTACATTGAGTTCTACAAACAAGCCAAGGACGCCAAGCGAGCCTCCACTCTGGAGACCGAGCAATACGCGATTAACCAGTGGAAGACTCACCTTGGGCAGATACGGCTGGACAAGATCAAACGAACCCACATCGACCAGTTTATCGCCGCACGTCAAAAAACAGGCATGTCAGCGCGGACGGTCAACCTGGAAGTGACCATTCTGCGTAACGTCATGAATCGAGCCATTGACGAAAAATGGATTCTTCATCTGCCAACCGAAAACCTGCGCCCACTCAAATCCAAGCCGCGCAAGCGCCACCTGTTCCCTCGTGAAGACATGGATAATCTCTTCTCCGTCTGTCTGAAGCCCATCTTCGCCAGCGGGGGATTAGCCAACGAAGGCGAAAAAGGTCAAGCTCTCCTGAATGGGCAGGAGTTTTCTGATTATCTCAAGCTGTTGTGCTTTTCCGGTGCCAGGATGAGTGAGGCTCTTCGGCTTCGCTGGTTGGACCTGGACTGGAACAACGGACAGCTTACTATTGGCTCGGATGGTGAAGTCAAGAACCGGCGATGGCGCGTGGTCGACTTCAACCCCGAACTGGAGAAACACCTAAAAGACATGCATTCACGCCGGCCGCCGGATTCAACCTGGCTCTTTCCCTCGCCCCGACGTGGAAAGGAAGATCGGCCGGCGAGGACCTTCCGCGAAAGCTTACTTTTGGCCCGCAAAGCGGCTAACATACCCACCATCGGCTTCCACGATTGCCGCCACTTTTTCATCTCAATGTGCGTCATGTCGGGTATCGATTTTATGACGATTGCACGGTGGGTTGGGCATCAGGACGGGGGAATCTTGATCGGGAAGGTTTACGGCCACCTCTCAAATGAACACGCCAAACGCCAGGCGCAGAAGCTTGATTTCGACCCAGAGGCTACAGCGGATGCGGGCAATCAAGCGCTCAGGAATCCGAGCCAGTTGCCATCTTGAAGCACACAAACGCCTGCTATACACTGGCAGCCATGAGCAGCCAAGACGTAACGGTCCAGGTGGCCAAAACAGTTGATCAGCCTAGCAAAGCGGCGGCAGACGCTCCGTTCGGGACATCAATCGTGGATTTTATCAGCGCCAGACCACCAAGCAATTTGGAAGAGTGGAGTGCCAAGCAGTTTTTAGAAATTAATAAAATCCGGAACCAAATTGACGAGGACCTTGCCGGGCTCCGAGCGAGGTCGATTGCCGGCGATAAAGTCGCTATTGCCACGCTCCACTATTTGGCCCGCAAGGCAACGATCACCCTAAACCACATGGGTAGGGTGAACCCGTCGATTGTAATACCTCTGGCTCAAGTCGATGATGTGTGGCCGGTGATGATGGGTCTGTCTGCGCCAATCGTGTCGCTGACCAAGCGGTTTCTCCAAGCGATCCAATTGGGGCAGAATCCGGACTCCTTCGATCCCGAGAAATTGTATAAAAGATCCAGCCCTGCGCGCTCAATGGCTGTACGAACTGTCTCGCTCATAAACGCGGTGCGCCAGATGGCCCTTAAGCAGCGACAATACCACCATCAGATAATTGCGTCAGGGTGTCCGTCGCGACTCAACTTATCCGCCTTCATGCTCAAATGCGAGATCCTCCCTGAGTTTTCCGAGCAGACCGTGGACCAATGGTTTCCCCTGTGCCGCGAGCTTATTCTCGAACGGACCGGGGGCCATCCAGAGAAGGTGAAATGCCTACGGTCAGTCGGACTTTACAAAGCGAAAGGTCCACAAGTCAAGTATAAAGAGTCCCGTATCCGAGCTGCAATCTTCGAGCAGATGAAGAGAGCCATGGAAGCCATAGCCAAAGGGTCACCAGCACGGGCACGTCGAACGGCTCCGCCCACAACAATCTCATAACCGCAAAAAGCTGATCGCGACAATTGCCAGCTGCTCGGTCTGCACAAGTTCAGTCCCCAGGACATTGCGGAGTCAACTGGTTTTCCCCACTTAAGGTAGCTGACAAATGGGGAACAAATGCAGTGGATGTTGCTAACATCAGGCCGTGAAATGCGTCTGCTATTGTAGATGGAAAATAATGTTTCAAAACGTAAGCTTGTCAGCTTTAAACGGTGGCTGGACGAGCTAGGTGTGACTGCCACCACCGGCTGGCGATGGCGCAAGCGGGGGGTCCTGCACACCACCAATATCTATGGCCGCCTCTATATTTCTGAGGAAGCCATCGCGGATTTTGTCCAGCGGGCCGAAGCTGGTGAGTTCGCAATTTCTGTAAATCCTAACAAGGGGGTGAGCCGTAACTGATACAAAACTGGCGTTGAATTGATCAACCAGCAACCACGGCACCGGGCTTCATAGCTCGGTGCCTTTTTATTGACCCGGACGGTTCGGACGGATCTCGATCACAACTTCGGAGCGCTTGTTCGCATGTGGCTCCGAGCGCCCTGGGTGACCAAGGACGAGGGATCTTGGCACGAGGGGAAAGCCCTGAGACCCAGGTGATCCAAACGCTGTAAAAGCCCTCCTGTGCGTTTTAAAGGTCATCTGCCCGCCAGCGGTCCAGCAAAGGGCACCTTGGGCAGTGGCCGAGCATTCCGGTTTTTGGTTTGTCCCGCCGTCCCATTTCGTGCAGATTCATCGTTTCAAGAATATGCCGAAACCAAAGCTCAAGACGCTGGCAGAGAAATTTGCTGTTTGGCTTACTGCGCAGGGGAAAGCCGAAGGCGCACAGACATTTGATAAAACACCTCAAGGCTTCGCCGAAAAGTTTTTCGAGCAAACTGATTCAATCATTCCGGTGGAGGTCCTGGAGCAGGGTCTGTGGTGGTGGAGACATGCCAACGAAACGGACTGGCACAAGATTTTTGGCGGTAAGGGCAACCCCGACGACCCCGATGCATTTCAGATCTTCATCCAATATCACCAACGGAGCGCATTTAATTACGAACTAATGGCACGCATTACGAACCGTTACACTTGGGCCTTTGGCCTACCGTGGATCCTGTGCAGCCAAGAGCAACGCGAATATCTTACATCGCTCTATCCAACCGATACCACCTCAAGCATTTGGCAGCCACCACACAATCGCAAGGCTGGCTGGGTCGAGATACCAGCCCGGGAGATCAATCTCAAAGCCCACGACGTAGCTTTGATGCGACAATTCATGGACGAAGTGGCCCGCCTTCGTAGGCAGCACGGTATCGAAAAGCCAAAACCAGGCAAGGGGGTGCGACGAAAGCCAATTTCGTTCTTACCAATTGAATTGATGGACCGGCGATATTACCTCCACAAACAGCTTAACGACTCTGAACGCTCGCAGGTTTCCAAGGCGGAGCGGGCTTACAATGCTGCGAGCAAGGCCGCAGGCATCGACCATTAAGCTCCATATCTCTCCTCGCCACAGGGTTTTGGGAAAAGGGAGTACATCAGCCGCCCTTGAAGTACTCGTTGACATAAGGTGTTGTTATTCACATGGCTCACTATTGGATTCCCGCCAAACGTCAAATGAAGGCTAAAACGAACAGACCTCGCATTCACTGGAGAGTACTTCAGCCGGGTGTGATGTACGCTTTGAACATGTCGAACAAACCTGGGATACTGTAGAAAAGGCCACAGTGTTTGGTCGGCTGAATCGTCCAGCTAGGTCCGGGTTCCTGTCCAACATTGAATTGTCTGAATACGGGGGCAAAAACCAAAAGCCCGGATGTTGGACAATGGAATAAAGAGTACTTCAGTTGGCCTTGATGTACGCGTGGAAGCTCCCTCAAAACGGAGCTAGAGTGACGGAAACAAAGTAAACGCGACCTGCAACTTCCGCCTGTTTTTGATAGCGGGTGGAAGCTGCCGGTCACATTAGAAAACATAAATATATGAAAAATACAAGTAAGAAGCCGGCCGGCAGTACGAAGACCACTGCCCCGTTATCAGCCACGGAAATCGCCGAAAATCAACTCGGAGAAATCATCTGGGATTCGCCGATTCGGGGTTACTGCGATTGTCCGGGTAAAGATCGCCATACCAGTCAGGACGCAACAAAAGATTGCATCGTTTATCTCGATAGCATTCCCACTGTCCATTGCCTCCATTCCAGTTGTGCATCAGTCATCGAGGAAGCGAACAAAAGGCTCCGGGCGGCAATGCTCAAGGGGTCGAAGGAGAGTGATGGAAAGCCTCGAAAACTGACCTCCGAGGAAAAGGCGCAGATAAAAAAGCGAGAGGAACAACAGCGTTACCGCAAGAGAGCAGCCATGTCACTGCCCCAGCTCCTCATCAACCACCAATGGACCTATGACCAGATAATTGCTGATTCACCGGTTCAGTTGGCAGGTGATGAAGCAGACCATTGGCGGCTGTTACTCCGGAAATTCAAGCCAGACGACGTGATCTGGATAGGGGATAAATTTGACTCAGGAAAACCAGAGCACATCAAACACTTCAAGACGGCTGCGCAGTGGTTGACGGAATCCAAGGTGCTGGGCCCATTCATCTGTCCGGCCACCTTCAAAAACTGCTCCATTTCTCGGTCCAATGAGCAAATCCTGGCGCGGCGTTTTCTGGTCGTTGAATCTGATACGCTCTCCAAGGATCAGGTCGGTGCGGTGTTCAAGTGGCTGCGGGACAAGGTGGGGCTGGACCTGGTTGCCGTTGTGGATACCGCTGGAAAATCACTGCACGGCTGGTTTCGCTATCCTGCAGATGACATTCAGGTGGATGAGTTGAAGCTCGTTCTCCCAGCGCTCCAATGTGACCCGAAGCTGTTTACGCCTTCTCAACCAGTGCGCCTTCCGGGTCCTCTACGGGCTGAGAAACGCCAGAAACTGGTTTATCTCGCGAAAGCAGGTGACCAATGAGCAGCACCAACATTATCCAGGCCCTACCGTTGCCACCGGTGTACTACAGCCAGCAGGGTCCGTCGTACTGGGTTGAGGACGCCAGAGGGAAGTGGATTAAGATCAACGAAACATCCGCCAAAATTACGATTAGGACCAACGGCTACGGGGACCAGAAAAGTGACGATGTATCCGAATGTGATCGCTGCCTGCTGGACATCCAATCCCAGCAGAACGTGGCATACGCCGGCGCACTTGCCGGGTATCGAGCGGGGCCGTACTCCATTAACAACAATTCCGTGCTGGTGACAGAATCCCCGCGATTAATCCAGCCTGCCTCTGGTGACTGGCCAACGCTGCACACGATTTTCGAAGGCATGTTTTGTGATCAGGAATATCGGCAGCTGGATTACCTCTATGGCTGGCTGAAAATGGCGATTGACGCCGTCTATTCGAGCACCGGTTCACCAGGTCAAGCGCTCGTGATGGCTGGCCCGGTGAACTCAGCCAAATCATTGAGCCAGGGCCTCATCACGGAAATCTTGGGTGGACGCAGTGCCAAACCATACCTTTACATGACGGGAGGGACGACTTTCAATGGGGATCTCTTCCGTGCCGAGCACCTCATGATTGAAGACGATGCAGAGCACATTTCCATGGAGGCCCGTCGGGAGTTTGCGGCCAGTATCAAGAGCATCAGCGTCAACCGGGATCAGCACTGCCACGGGAAAAACAAAGAGGCTCTGACCTTAACCCCGATCTGGCGACTCAGTATCAGCCTCAACGACGAGCCCCAACGGTTACTAGTGCTTCCCAACCTTGACTCGGACATAGCTGACAAGATGATTATCCTGAAAGCCCGCTGCTGTCCGATGCCTATGCCAACCGAAACACCAGCTCAGAGGGATGCATTTTGGCTGCGTTTGAAGAGTGAGCTGCCACACTTCATCCACTTCCTTCAGCACTGGCAGATACCGGATGACCTGCGCAGCCCGAGGTTTGGCATTATCCACTTTCATCACCCGGACATCGCCACGGCCCTGTTCCGCGCTTCTCCGGAGAATAGACTCCTGGAAATCATAGACCAGTCTCTTTTCGATGGTTACAATTCAGATCCTGAACTGAACGCCGGTAAGCCTTTTGAAGGGACGTCGAGAAAAGTTGAGAAAAAACTGTTCGAGGGGCGGATGGAGGATGATGCCAGGAAACTGCTCAAGTACGCCGGGTCCTGTGGCACGTACCTCGGCAAGCTCCAGAGGTCCCCTGATGCCCACGAACGTATCCAGTCCAGAACGGTTCGAGGGGATACGGTCTGGACCATCTACCCGCCGCCCAAAGATACCTGATCACTAGCGATAGTTTTGGTCATCAACCATGAAGTTTTGTTGTCGCCCTACACCCAGGGTTTCGACAATCAGGGTTTTGAGGCTATCCCGCACCTTCGGGTCGTTGGATAGCCTCAAAACCTCACGGTCTATTTTGCCAGGGTGGAGGGTGGACCACTTTTGGCATATCCATCGTATAAAACAGGTCTAATCCTTGGCGCAAAGCAGAGAGGGGGGGGGGGTATGCCAGAGTGTGATTGTTTTTCAGGGTGGAGGGGTGGACCATTTCTCAAAGTTGACTTTTAGAAAAACAACATCACCGTTGTTTTTTTGGGGGGTGTATGCCAGAGTGTGATTCTCTCAGGGTGGAGGGGTGGACCATTTCCCAAAGTTAATGGTATAAAAAACACACA
>JBAXTC010001240.1:0-1510 GCA_037130375.1 Verrucomicrobiota bacterium
CTTGTCCGGCTCGTTGGTGACCGCATCGCCTTCGCCACGAGAAAAATCAAGAAAGAGCCAGGGCTTGCCGCTGCTGCCGCGACGATACTTGAGAACCTCATGCTCTACAAAGGGCACGCCATCCTCTTCATTGACGGCGAGCGTGTAGGTGACCAAAGGAGAAGAATCGCTTTCGCGGAATTTGATTTCGATTTCGATGGGGCCGGTCGTGTTGCGGCTGCGGACCTCTGCAAGCCCCCGACTGCCTCCCATGCGGGTAAGTGCGACATGGACGTTTTCGGTAAGGGCATCCTTGAGGAAGCCAAACACGCTGAAGAGCGTGGATTTTCCGGTGCCGTTGGCTCCCACGAGAACACAAAAGCGAGGGATGTCACGCATCTCGGCGTCCCGAAAGGCGCGGAAGTTTTTCAGTCGGATCGATTCCAGTTTCATGGTTTCTCTTTCGCTAAGAATAATGACAATAAATCACCAATCAAGCCAGCTTCCAGCGAATCGTGAAAAGCTGCTGTAGCCCAGTCTCGTTGCGTTGGGATTCGAGAACCTTGATCTGCTTCTGACCGGCGAGCTTCTCCAAGCTGTCCGACGAACAACGCTTGGTCAGCTCATGCGCGAAGTATTTGGCATGCTAGTCCGTGAGGCTCATGCGGCAACCGTGCGTGCATAGGCGTGGTGGCCGGGAAGGGACACCTGAGAATCGACTGGTGACTGTGCAATTGTGACTCCCATGACGAACAGTAGGCCAATGATGAGCCGAAACAGGGGAAGTTCCAATATAAAATGCGGCTGATGTTGACGCCGATGAGCCCGACCGGAAGCAGCTACGCCGATGTGATGGGCGCAAGAACACAGTTGAAAGCCAGAACCCGGTTAAACTCGCTGGAAGAAGTTGTCGCCACCAATGATGAAAGCGGTGGTGAGATATTCGAACTGCACGATGTCCTTGCAAGCGACCAAGAAGACCCCGGAACGAAAGCCGCCAGCAAGATGGACTGGGAATCGTTCATGGCCGAATTGTCAGCCAGGGACCAAGCCATAATCCAGTTCATGATCGAAGGTGTCGCCGCCGTGTTCGCCGCAGATCCCGATCTGGGTGATTGACACAAACGTTTTGGTCTCGGCCGCGCTCACTCCCGGGGGGGTCTGCGATCAGTTGCTCCTGCATGCCATCGCGGGGCATTTTGTTCCCGCGTGGGACAACTCTCTGCTGGCTGAATACCGGGATGTTTTATCCCGCCCGAAGTTTGGATTGTCGAGATCCGCGATCAGGAACCTGCTGGCGGCATTTCCGCAGTCAGGATTTTGTCGAGGCGTCACCGCGAGGGCGAGGCTGCCCGATCCCGACGATATTCCCTTCGTGGCTGTTGCCCTCGCCACGGCGGATAGGACGATCGTCACCGGCAATCCCAAGCACTTTCCTCCTTCGGCGATAAAGACCGTCACTATTCTGTCACCGCCTGCGGCACTGGATATCCTGTCGCGGACGTAACCATGTCCGAGTAGGCAGGCCAAT
>JBAXTC010001241.1:0-1509 GCA_037130375.1 Verrucomicrobiota bacterium
CCGACATCTCTGGCACCCCTGCCGGGGTGCGTGGCTCCTTTGTCCTTGGTTCCGGAGGTCGAAGGGGGCTCAGGGGGTGGCGCCCTCCGGAAGCGAACAGACACAATGCACCCCGGATGGGGTGCCAGAAAACTCAACACATAATTACCTATGGGCAGCACATTTTACAGCCTTCATTACCACATCGTCTTTAGCACCAAAGAGCGACGCCCCTTAATCCGCCAGGAATGGCGCGCCCGGCTGCACGAATACCTGGGCGGCACGGTGCGCGGGCTTGGAGGCGTCGCCGAATCCGTGGGCGGGGTGGAAGACCATGTCCATCTGTTGGTGAGCCTGAAAACCATCCACGCTCCTGCTGATCTGACCCGCGAACTCAAAAAGGCTTCCTCCGTTTGGGCGGCGGAGCATCACGAGCCTGTGTTTGCCTGGCAGGAGGGCTATGCGATTTTCACCGTAAGCTGGACACACGTTCCAGTCGTGCGCCGCTACATTGCGGCCCAAGAGGCGCACCATCAAAAAACGCCGATTGCGGATGAGTTGAAACGGCTGTTGGAAAAGAATGGCGTGAGCTATGACCCGAAATACTTGCTATAGCCTCGGAACGTTCTCTGCCCCCCCTGCCGGGGCGCACAGCCCGTTCGTGCCGTCTTCCGGTGGTCGGCTCGCGGCACCGACCACAGGCTACCCTCTGGCAACCCTGCGGGTTGGCACCGCGTGGCCGATGCTCGGCTGTGTTCAATCCGGAGGATTGGCAGATAGCAGCCGGAGGTCGCCGTGGGGCCGAGGGGTGGCGACCGTCGAATTCAAAGGCGAGGAGCGTGCGCCCCTTCCAGACCGGGACTTGCTCGAGGCTATCGTTTGCCTGGCCAATCGACCGGGCCAGGCGTCGGGCCATTTGCTCCTGGGCGTCGTGTATAATTTATGCACGCGTTTGTTAATGCTTAACACGAGTGTATAAATATGCATGAACGACCTAAAACACTCAGCGAAGAACTCACCGACAAGTCCATCGCCGCCGCGATTTCGGCCATCGGGACCTTATGACAACCACCCTGGAACAATTTCAAACCTGCCTGGACGCGCCCGAAGGCACTCGGCTTGAGTTCAAGTCTGCCATTGGCGGCTTCCATTTTGAGGAACTGATTAAGTATTGCGTGGCCTTGGCCAACGAAGGCGGCGGCAAGATTCTGCTGGGCATCTCGGACAAACGTCCACGTCAGGTCTTGGGCACCCAGGCTTTTCATGAACCGGGCCGGACCGAGGCCGGCTTGTTTGATCGGCTGCACCGACGCATTCCAGTCGAGGAATACCGGCATGAAGGCAAACGGGTGCTCATCGTCCACGTCCCCAGCCGTAATCCCGGCGAGGCATGGCAATGCGATGGCCGTTTTTGGATGCGGGCGGGCGACGCCTTGATGCCCATGACCAGCGAGCAGTTGCGGCTCATCCATGCGGAGGGCGAGCCGGATTTCTCGGCGCTGGCCTGTCCGGCAGCCAGGCTCACTGACC
>JBAXTC010001242.1:0-1508 GCA_037130375.1 Verrucomicrobiota bacterium
CCGTAGAAACCGCCGAGGATGTCGTCCGCGCCATTCGGGTCCACAAAGAGCGGATCGGCGCTGAGGCTGTTGGTATCCAAGCCGGTGGCCGACTTCCACGCGGCGAGGTTGGTGCGGTCCCCGCCCCAGTAACCCAACGTGGCACCGTCGCTGGCGTAGAAGTTGTTGTAATCACTGATGGGCGTGCCGTCCGCGTTACCGTAGTAGATCGCATAGCGACCGGCCCCGCGGGTCCAGATGATGTTGTGGCGGGTCACGTCGCCCCACGGGCCGCTCCAGTAGAGGCCGTTGCCGCCATAGAGGGTGTTATTTTCGATCTGGTTGCGGTAGCCTGAGTTGAAGATGTTCCAGTTACCTTCGTTGCTGCGGTCATTGTCATAGACCAGGTTATTGAACAATTGGGTATCTGATCCGACCACGCTAATGCCGCCACGTCGGTTGGAATAGACCGTATTCCGCCGCGCGCTGGCGCCACTCTGTAACTTGATTCCTTCATAGTCGTTCAGGTAAACACGATTCCCGACTGCCTCTGACGCGGCGCCAGTAATGGTCAGCGCGCCATAGCCGGTGTTCTCGTGAATGAGGTTGTTGTTGGCGCGAACGCCATTCATGCCATTCAGACCGACATTGTTGTTGTAGCAGTCGTTGCCATCGGCCAGGAAACTGCCGTTAAGATAGAGGCCAAAAGCGGTGTTGTGATGGACGCTGTTGCCGGAGACAATTCCAGAGCCGCCATCCACATCCAGGCCATGCGCGTTGTTGCGAGAGATGCAACCACTGACCACAATGTTGCTGCAAGAGCCGAAGACAATGCCCCATTGGGCGTTGCCGTAAACTTCGCAGCCGACAATCTCAATGCCCTGGGAGTATCTCGCAGAAGAGCCTCCGCCGACGATGCCGTGTTCCGCACCGGTCACTTTCAGGTTCTCCATGCGCATGTAGTGGTTGCCGCTCAGGTGAAAGCCATACATGCCAGCGCCGGTGTCGTTGCGGTTGAACACCGAACCCAGCGTGTTCGTGCTGCCGACCAGGCGGATGAGTTGGCCGGGCGCACCGGAGTCGGTGAGCACTAGATTGGCATCGAGGGTCCACAGGCCCGTGTCAATGCGCACGGTGTCACCCGGCATCAGCTTGTAGGTGACGACCAGGCGCTTCAGGTTGGCCATGGGCGTGGATGGACTGAGGCCGTCATTGGCATCGCTGCCGACCGCGGTGCAATACATGTCGTTCGTGGTGCTGCTGTCGTTGACGTAAAACATGGTGGCCGTGTTCGGCAAGACCCGGAGGAGGCCGGACACCGCGGGACTACCGCCCGCGGTGGGCGTGATCCGCACTTTGAAGTTTGCGCCGGGCGTCAACGCGCCGGTGTCCCAGGCGAACACACCTTGCGCAAATGGCAGGGTCGTCGCGCCGGCAATCGCGGCCCAACTGCCGCCGCCGTTGTTGGAATATTCGATAAGCACCGTGTCGTTGGATTGCCACGGGCCGTGTGTCCACCAGTAGATCGG
>JBAXTC010001243.1:0-1505 GCA_037130375.1 Verrucomicrobiota bacterium
CCCAGCAACAAGGCGGCATGCGCTACAAGGCGTTGCGCGACGTATTGGCGGACAGCACCAAGAGCGTCGGAAAACGCCTCTGGTCCATAATTTCAGCATTTCAGCATTTCAGAATTTCAGGGTTTCAGCTTTTCAGCGTTTCAGGATGTCCTCTGACCTCTGATCTCTGCTTTTCAGTTTGTCAGCATTTCAGATTGTCAGCGTTTGATTCAGCGATTTCTGGTTTCTGCTTTCCCAATTGCTGCTTTCAGAGTGCCCTTCCCCCGGCAGGCAGGCGGGACGCGCTGCCCTACTTGGGAACATCCACCTGAACGTCTGCCCCGGCCAGCGGTAATCTGGTCCAGGACATCCCAGTTGACCTTTGGCAGCGGGGCGTGCTCGTAAACGTCCAGCAACTCACCAGCCGTCTCGCACGGCCGGGGCAGGTACCTCCGGATAACCCGCGTGAACGAGTCGCGCGAGTCCTCCTTCAGCGAGGCCAGCAGATCGTAAACATCATCTTCGATGGTGATTGTCTTGCTCATACACACGAATCATACACGGACGCTTAACCTCGCCCAAAGAAGATTTTTGTCCGGTTGTGAGGTTCGGCGGCCTTATAGTTGTAGTAGTGAACTGAAGATGACGGACAGCCAGACACTGCTTTCATTATACGCGCGGACGGCCTCCGAGTCCGCCTTCCGGGAACTGGTCCGGCTGCGGCAGGAGGGGGCGGAGCTGAAGAGGTTGCAAGGGCAAGACCGCCGCGAATCGGCCTTACGAATTGAAGGCCGGTCATTGGCGGGATCGCCTGGTCAACGGCCGCCTTCACGGGTGAGGATTTCGCGCATGGCCTGCACGTCGAGCTTGTCCTTCTCCCGCCACGAATCTTGCTTCAGGAGTATGAGGTCGGCGGGCGAAAGATAGGGGATGCGCACGCTGCCGGTCTCCAAGTAGCGCAAGCGCGGTCGGAAATCGTCGAGCGCTTTGCCGCCCATCCGCGTGAAGATGTCCAGGTCGAATTCCTCCATGACGCGAATCGAGCCTTCCTGGGCGGCGAAGTCTTCCGGCTTCAGTTCGCGTGCCCAGCCCTCACCCCAGCCGGCCAGGCAGTCCAGCAGCCGGCGCAAATTGTCGGGTCGATCGTGAACCAAGATGTCGGCATCGAGGGTCAGCCGTGGATAGCCATTGAAAATGACGGCCAAGCCCCCCACCACCGCGAAATCAACGCGATTAGTGGCGAGGGCGGCCAACAGCTTTTCGAAGCGGGAAATAGTCTCCCTCGGCTCGGGCGAAGGCTCCATGCGAATGTTTCTTGAGAAACGCGGCCAAGTCTTCCAGATGAGCGAGTCGGCGGGATGGCGTAGGCGGGCGCCCCACCATCTTGCGAATGGGCTGCTGCATTGGTTCCGCGCCGGTCTTCATTAAAATGATAGGAAATTGGTTTTTGGGCGCCCGCAGGTACTGGGCGCTGCGCGGGTGAGGGAGAATTGCTTTTTCATGGTCGCGCTGGTTTTCCACCGATT
>JBAXTC010001244.1:0-1500 GCA_037130375.1 Verrucomicrobiota bacterium
GGGAGAAGCTTCAATATCTGCAAGAAGGCGGACCCGATTTCGAGCCCAAACTGGCCGGATACAAGGGCCGTATTCCTAAGACCAGCGCCAGCCAATAACCTGCGCCCAACGATAGCCCAAAACGACAGAACCCATGCGATACACACTCCGATTTGCCGCAGGTTTGACGCTGGCGATTCTCTGGATGTTGGAAATCTCCCTGGGCGCGGCGGATTACGATTCAAAGTCCACGACGCCGACAGCACACGCAGCCGTCGAGGCGGTCAAGGCATCGACGCCACAAACGACGAAACTCGAGAATGTCATCATCGTCTATAAAACGCATTTCGACATCGGCTACACGGCGCTGGCGCGCGAGGTGGTGCATTATTATCGCAGCGAAATGACGGATAAGGTGTTGGAGAACATCGAGCAAAACAGCCGCCAGCCCAAAGACCAGCAATTTGTCTGGACGGTGTCGGGCTGGCCGATGAAGCAGATTCTCTGGGAGGGCCAATCGCCGGAGCGCCGGCGGAAGATCGAGCAGGCAATTCGGGACGGCAACTTCGCCATTCACGCGTATCCGTTCACGACGCACACCGAGATGGCGGAACTGGAGGATCTCGTTCGCGGCCTGAATATATCTGCGACGCTCGACCGGCAGTTCGGCCTGCCGCTTTCCACGTCGGCGAAAATGAGTGACGTGCCGGGGCAGTCGTGGGTTTTTCCCACCCTCTTCGCGCACGCCGGCATTAAGTTTTATCACATGGGCGGGCCGGTGGTAAACCACGCGCTTGGTCTGCCCTCGTTCTTTTGGTGGGAAGGACCGGACGGTTCGCGGCTCCTGACGCTTTACGACAATGGCTACGGCAGTTCCGCGCTGCCGCCGCCGAACTGGCCGTTCAAGACTTGGGTGTATATCAACATGACAGGCGACAACCAGGGGCCGCCCGACCCGGACAGGGTTAAAAAGGATCTCGCTTTCTTCACGCAGCGCGGCATCGCGGCTAAGGTCGGGAAGTTGGACGATTTTGCCGAGTCGATCTTGAAGGAGGACTTGAGCGGACTGCCGGTGGTCCGCAGTGACATTCCCGACCCGTGGATTCATGGGCCAATGAGCAGCCCGGAAGCGTGCAAACTGGCGCAGAACATCCGTCCGACCATCGGCTCGGTGGACGCATTGACAACCCTGGAACGGTACTGGGGCATCTATCGTCCCGACATCAGCCAGGCGATTTCCAGTGCGTACGAACAGAGCCTGTTGTTCAGCGAACACACCTGGGGCATGGCCAACCAGCATTACATCCAGCCGCCCTATGGCGCGGGCTGGGACACGCTCTGGGCGCAAGGGCTGCCACCGAATTACCGATTGATGGATGAATCATGGCAGGAACACGCCAGTCACATCGAGGATGTGCAGCGACTGGTGACCACTCCGTATTGCGACGCGCTGATGACGCTGTGCGACAACGTAAACGTCTCCGGCCCGCGCATTGTGGTGTACAATCCCCTGCCGTGGAA
>JBAXTC010000125.1:0-14316 GCA_037130375.1 Verrucomicrobiota bacterium
TGAGCATGGGGACCATGACTCGCATGGGTGCAATTGCGTTCCGGCAACTCAAGGATGATGACGATTTCAATCGCGGTCTGCATTGCATGTTGGACGTGAATCCGGACCGGCGTTTTATCGCGCATTTCCCGAAGGATAATGCCATCATTTCGGTTGGCTCGAATTACGGGGGCAACGTCTTGCTCGGCAAGAAGTGCCTGGCCCTGCGCATCGGCTCATACCTTGGACGCCAGGGAGGATGGTTTGCTGAACACATGCTGGTTCTTGGCGTGGAATCGCCCACCGGAGAAAAGACCTTTGTGGCGGCTGCGTTCCCCAGCTCCTGCGGCAAGACCAATTTCGCGATGATGCTTCCTCCGCCGCACCTCGAGGGCTGGAGGATTTGGACAATCGGCGATGATATTGCGTGGATGAAGCCTGGGGCCGACGGCCGGCTTTACGCGATCAATCCCGAGGCCGGCTATTTCGGTGTGGTGCCGGGGACCAATTCAAAATCAAACCCGGCTGCGGTCCAGATGATTTCCCGCGACACGATTTATACCAACGTCGCGCTCACCCCGGACCTGGATGTCTGGTGGGAAGGCAAAGATGGTCCGGTTCCGGCAGAGTGTCTGGACTGGAAGGGCAATAAGTGGACGCCCGAATCGAAGGAGAAAGCCGCCCATCCGAATAGCCGCTTCACCTCTCCCATGGTCAACAATCCGCTATTGGCTCCCGAAGCCTACGATCCTCATGGGGTGCCAATCAGCGCGATCATTTTCGGCGGCCGACGCAGCGATACGATGCCACTGGTCTATCAGGCATTTAACTGGGTGCATGGCGTTTACATCGGCGCGACGATGGGATCGGAAATGACGGCCGCCGCCGTGGGTGGCGCGGGCCAGGTGCGTCGCGATCCGTTGGCAATGCTGCCGTTTTGCGGTTACCACATGGGGGACTATTTCCGGCACTGGATCAACATGCACAAAACCATCAAGCACCCTCCCCGAATCTTCCACGTGAACTGGTTCCGGAAGAACAGCGAGGGAGAATATCTCTGGCCCGGCTTTGGTGAGAATATGCGCGTGCTGAAATGGATTGTGGATCGATGTCACGCGCGCACGGATGCGATGGAAACCGCTTTGGGCTGGGTGCCCGGCGCCGGGAGTATCGAACTCACCGGCATGACCAACTTCGCGCCCGAGAAACTCGAGCAGGTTCAAGCCATCAAAGAGGAAGAGTGGCGGCGTGAAATCATCATGCAAGATGAGCTGTTCATGAAACTCCACGCCCGCCTGCCCAAAGAATTGATCTTCCAACGCGAGCTGCTGCTCGCCCGGCTTTGAACTCCGGCCAAAAAGGCGCGGCTGTTACTTGCCGGCTATGGAGGCGGCCTTCGGGCTTAGCAAAGCGTCCTGTTTGACCGCTTTCCCTTTGCAAGCGCTCTTACCGGCAGCTAAGGGGCAGCCCGCTTTAGCTTGATCCGAGTTTTTGGTGGGACAGCAAGAAGGCTTGCTGCTATCTTTGACTTGACAGGGTTTGGCAACGTCCGCTTGCGCGGCGACTGCGAAAGCCATCAATGCTATCGAGAGGATAATTTTTTTCATGGCTTAACTGATACCAGTCTATTGTTGTTATTTCAAGTAGAACTTGCAAGAATATCGACAAAGTTGAAAACAGACATTGACCTAACGTGAAACTGACCGATCTGCGGGGCATCCTGCAGTACATTCCCCAATTCCGCGAAAAGACGTTTATCATCAATGTGGATGGCGCGATCGTCACGGACGAGAACTTCGCCAACATCCTGATGGACATTGCGGTATTGCGGTCGCTGAGCATTCGTGTCGTGCTCGTTCATGGCGCGTCCGCGCAGATCATGGCGCTGGCGGCGGAACAAGGCATCACGGCATCCAACCTGGACGGTTCGGGCATTACCGATGAAGCCACGCTGAAGCTTGCCCTGACGGCCGCCAATCGTCTCACGCACGAAATCCTCGAGGGGCTTTCGGCCAACGACCTCCGCGCCGCCTGCACCAATGCGGTCATCGCCCACCCGGTCGGCATCCTCCACGGGGTGGACCACTTGTTTACCGGCAAGGTCGAACGCATTGATGTCGAGATGTGCCAAAAGTTGCTCGACAATGGAATTGTTCCGGTGCTGCCTCCGCTGGGGTTCGATGGCAACGGCAAGACCTACCGCGTGAACTCTGATGGCGTGGCGCTTGCGGTGGCCGAAGCGCTCAAGGCCACCAAACTCATGTTCATCACCACGCAGGACGGCATCCGCGTGCGCGACCATGTCATTCGGCAAATGCCGGTCAGCGATCTCGAATCGGTGTTGGCCCTGCAAAAGACCGATGTGCATCCCGCCATGCTATCCAAGGCCATCCATGCCGCCGCGGCTTGCAAGGCGGGTGTGCCACGAGTTCATGTCATCAACGGTGCGGTCGAGGAAGGCTTGCTTGCGGAGGTGTTCACCAACGAAGGAGTCGGCACCCTCATTTACGGAAACGAATTCCAACAGATTCGACGCGCCCTCAAGAAGGACATCCGCAGCATTCTCAATCTCACCAAGGGTTCGGTGGCGAACGAGGAACTAGTGAAACGGACACGTTCCACCATTGAAAAACAACTCGGTGACTATTACATTTTTGAGATCGACAAAAACCCGGTTGCTTTCGTTGCGCTGCATCCCTATCCCGAGCAAGGCAAAGGCGAACTCGCCTTCCTTTACGTAAGCCCCTCCCACGAAAACCAAGGCATTGGCCGGAAACTGATTCAATTCGTCGAGAACAAGGCCCGAGATATGGGTTTGAACGAACTGATTACGCTCTCCACCCAGGCATTCACCTATTTCCAGTCAAAAGGCGGATTTATCGAAGGCACGCCCGATGATTTGCCCTTCGGCCGGCGCGAGAAATACGATCAGAGTGGGCGCAATTCCAAAGTGCTCGTGAAAAAGCTCAGGCAGACGGGCGGAGCATAACTATTACCGTGCCACCGGCGCACACCGGCGAGGTTGCCAACGCCCCTGGGGATAAATCGGATGTTCGATTTTTGTGGTGTCCACACTAAGAATGGGGTTCAATCGTATCAGTTAGAAACCCGCGACGGCGATAGCCGTCCACAACATTACAATGATATGAAACGACGCGAATTCATCAAAACATCGGTGGCGGCTTCCACCCTCATCGGCCTAAGCTGCGCCGGAAAACAAGACCGGTCGGCTTCCGGCCAAACCGACTCCAAAGCGCAGGAATACTACGCTTTGAGAGTTTACCATTTAAAAGCCGGCGCAAATCACGATCTGCTGCATGGCTACCTCGAGAAGGCCGTCGTCCCCGGTCTGAACCGGTTGGGCATCAAGCCGGTCGGCGTGTTTGCACAGCAGGAACGAACCGAGGCGGCTGGGGCTGGCGAGGTCAGGGACGCGTCATCGGTGCTGGTGCTGATTCCCTATCCTTCCATCGCAGCGTTCGCCACCTCTGACGCGCGTTTGCATGCCGATCCGCAGTTTCAGAGTGCCGGTGCGGACTATCTCCAATCCCTCAAAACCAATCCGGCTTTCGAGCGGATAGACAGTTGGTTGATGCTGGCGTTTGCCGGGATGCCAAAGGTCGAATTGCCGGCCTACTGCCGTGAGAAGAAGCCGCGCATGTTCGAGATTCGCACCTATGAGAGCTATAGCGAACTGAAGGCGCTTAAGAAGGTGGAAATGTTCAACTCTGGCGAGATCGAGACGATGCGGGACGTGGGACTGGGCCCGATATTCTTTGGGCAGGCGCTCATCGGGAGCAATCTGCCGCACCTGACTTACATGCTCTCGGCGGAGGACCAGGCAGGGCACAAAACGCATTGGGGCGCGTTCGGTCAGCATGCTACCTGGAAGAAGCTCAAGGACGACCCGCAATACGCCGACACGGTTTCCAAGATATACAATCGATTTCTGGTGCCGACCGCCTATTCGCAGATTTGAGATGCCCAGGAAGTGTTGGACTCTCGCCGTCGCAGGGTGGTTGCTGTGGGCCTTTTGCTCCAATGCCACCGCGGCCTCGAATGCGCGTTTTGCGGTCGAGAAATGGACGACCGAGGATGGTCTGCCGCAAAGCGTGGTGCTGGCGATGGTTCAGACGCGGGATGGTTATTTGTGGCTGGGTACGCTCAAGGGCCTCGCGCGGTTCGACGGAGTTCACTTCGAGAAATATGATGAGAGCAACACTCCGGGACTCAGTAGCGGCCGTATCCTCAAGCTCTTCGAGGACAGCCAGACCAACCTGTGGGTGGGCACAGAAAACGCCGGCGTTGTGCTGGTCAATAAAGAGGGCAAGGTCACCAGCCTGGACATCGGACGGACAGTTGGCGTGGGATCCCTGTGTGAGGATTCCGATGGCGGGATGTGGTTTTACACGGGCGATGGGCAACTAGCGCGCTATCGGAATAGGCAGGTCGATATCTGGAACGTGGGAGTCGGTGTGCCCAATCGATTCCGTGGCATGGCCCTCGAGAACTCAGGGTTGCTGTGGGTGGGGGCGGATTGGGGATTGTCGGCTTTCGACCCTCGGCAGGCGATCGCCGAGCGCGAACTGCCGCGCACCAACGAGGTGCGGGTGGCCAATCTCGATTTTCTTCTCCCCAGCAAGAAGGGTGGGTATTGGCGACTGGCCGATGGCCAGATTCAGAAGTGGCGGGGGAACCAATTTGAACAGGATTTTGGGAAATATCCCTGGGCGGCTGGACAGATCATTCCTGCTGCGTGTGAAGACCAGGAGGGCAACCTTGTAGTCGGCACTTTCACGGACGGGGTTTATTGGTTCGATGCCAAAGGCGGGTTCACGCGGCTCTCAGGAGGAAAGGAATTGTCGCATAACAGCATCCTTTCATTGCTCGTGGATCGCGAGGGCTGCCTGTGGGTGGGAACGAACGGCGGCGGGTTGAATCGAGCCAGGCGACAGGTGTTCGACGTGTTGGAGCCTTCGCATGGGCTTACAGTGCAATCGGTGTGCGAAGACGAGCGCGGAGGCATTTGGATCGGCTACAACGGCGCAGAAATCGAATACTGGACCACGAATGCCTTGCAGAAATTCACCGTTCGGTCGCTTCGGGGAGAACTGGCTGTGCGGTCAGTGTTCGTGGGTCGGGACCAGAAAGTTTGGGCGGGCACCTACGGCGGGGGGCTGTTCGAGTTGCAGAATGACCGCTTCCTATCTGTGCCGGTCACCGAAATCGTCAACCCGCTGCTTTCGCTGGTGTCCGCCATCCATCAAGATCGGAATGGAATGATTTGGTTTGGGGCCCAAGGCGGTCTCGTCCGTTGGGCGGCCTGGGACAACCCGAATTGGCGAGTCATCACGAATCCTGCCAGCGCCTCCGGCAGCGCAGTGCGGGCGATTGCGGATGACGTGGCGGGCAACTTTTGGATTGGCACTGACGGCGGTGGCCTCATTCGTTTGCGCGAGAGCGGTCTGACTGTTTTCACGCGGACCAACGGATTTCCGAGCGACAACATCTCGTCGCTATGCGTCGATGAGGAGCAGGTTGTGTGGGCCGGCACATCCCGCGGACTGGCGCGGTTTGATGGCAGCAAGTGGACTACCTACACCACCCGCGAGGGCCTGGTTGACAACAGCATCGGCTACCTCCTGGCGGACGGCGAAGGTTACTTGTGGATAGGCTCGAGCGCCGGCTTGACGCGCGTGCGAAGAAAAGCGTTAAAGGACTTCGTCCCGGGGGTCACCAACTCGATCCCCATACGGGTCTATGGAAAAGCGGACGGGTTACCGACGGGCGAATGCACTGAGGGTTCGCAGCCGGCAGCCTGCCGCACACGGAACGGCAACCTCTGGTTCCCGACGACCAAGGGTCTGGCTTTCGTCAACCCGGCTCTGCTGCATCCCAACACCAATCCACCGCCTGTCATCATCGAGTCGGTGCGTATTGATGGGCTGTTGCAGAATAGCAACACCCTTCGAGCCCCGCTGCCGGAGGCGGTGACAGTTCCCGCCGGCAAAGAAGGACTGGATGTTCTTTACACCAGCCTGAACCTTGCGGCGCCGGAGAAAGGCCATTTCCGCTACCGGTTGGGCGGGCACGAGACGGCCTGGATCGAGCGGCCCTGGAACGTTCGGGCCGTCCATTACAGCAAGCTGCCGCCCGGTGACTACCAGTTCCAGGTGCAGGCGTGCAACGAAGACGGCGTCTGGAGTGACAAGGCCAGCACGCTGGCGATCAAAGTCCTGCCGCCCTTCTGGCGGACCGGATGGTTTATCAGCGTGACCGCCGCGTGTCTGCTGGGAATGATCGTCGGATCGGTCCATTACGTTTCCACGCAAAAACTTCAGCGCCAGTTGGCCGGCTTGCGCCAGCAGGAGGCCCTTGAAAAGGAACGAGCCCGCATCGCCCGCGACATCCACGACCAGGTCGGCGCCAACCTCACCCAGGTCTCCCTTCTGGGCGAGTTGGTGGAAAGCGACAAAGACCAACCGGCGGAGATCGCGGCCCACGGCCGCCAAATCTCGCAGACTGCCCTCGAAACCACCCGCGCCCTTGATGAGATCGTCTGGACCGTTAATCCATCCAATGACACCCTGGACGGCCTGATCAATTACGTCTGCAAATACGCCCAGGAATACCTCGCGCTGGCGGCGCTGCGTTATCGTTTGGAAGTTCCGCCGCAGCTTCCCAACATCCCTATTTCTCCCGAGCTCCGCCATAACGTATTTCTGGCGGCCAAGGAAGCCGTCAACAACGTCGTCAAACACTCCCACGCCACGGCCGCCTGGCTGCGCCTGCGGCTCGATCCCAGCCGCTTCACCCTCGAGATCGAAGACAACGGCCACGGGCTAAGCGTGGACGCTGCCGACAAAGGCCGCAATGGGCTGCGCAATATGCGCAAACGCCTCGAAGACATTGGCGGGGAATTCTCCATCGGCCCTGGCGCCGAAGGTGGCACGCGCGTCTGCCTCACCGCGCCGCTTGGCCGCAGGACGGGCGACGCGGGCTAACTTGCAACCCTTCCAGTTCGTCTGCACAAGACCGCCACCCCAGAGGGCTTGTTTTATTTCGAGTTCCACCATAAACTGTGTAAATGAAGAACGACGTCGTGCCGGTTCAGATCCGCGGCATCCTGCCCGCCAACAGCGGCTGCGCCCTGTTCGTGGGCAATGACCAGAAGGTCTTTGTCATCAACGTCGAGCCCAATATGGGCGCCATCATCGGCATGTTTTTACGCGACACACCCAAAGAGCGGCCGCTCACGCACGACCTTATTCAAAGCATCTTCAAAGGCTTCAGCATTTCGGTCGAGCGGGTCGTCATTACTGAGCTGAAGAACTCGACCTATTTCGCCCGGCTGATTTTGCACCAGCAGAACGAACTCGCTCGCAAGATTGTAGAGATCGATGCGCGGCCCAGTGATTGTCTCGCTCTGGCCACGGCCCAGAAACGCCCCATCTACGTTACCAACACCCTCTTTGAACAGGTGGAGGACATGTCGGAAGTTCTCGACCGCATCAACGAGAACGGCAGCGAGGCTGAATAGGCAAATGCCTCCCTCGGCTGCCAGTCACATTGTCCCGCTGCTCCTTGTTTGCGGTGAAGACGAGTTCGCCGTCAAACAGCGCGCCAAACAAATCTACCTTCAATGGACCGAGGAACTTGGCGGCATGGACCATGAGATCATCGATGCCGGCGTTTCGCACAGTGGCGAGGCCCTCAAGGCCCTCGCCAAGCTTCGCGAAGCGCTGCAAACCTTACCGTTCTTCGGCAGCGGCAAAGTCGTTTGGCTCAAGAACTGCAATTTCCTCGGTGACGAAAGGGCTGCCAGCGCTCAAGCTGTCACCGAATCACTAGTCAGCCTTGCCCAGGATTTGAAAGTATTTGACTGGCAAAACGTCCGGCTCCTTATCAGTGCCGGCAAGGTGGACAAGCGCAAGGTTTTTTACAAAACCTTCGACAAGATAGGAACCGTGGAAACGTTTGCCGGCTGGTCTGTGGACGATCGCAACTGGGCGGAGCAGGCCGAAGTCTGGGCGCGCAAAGCGCTTCGGACCCGGCAAAAAGGGATTTCGGACGAGGCGCTAGCCGAGCTGATCGGCCGTGTCGGGCCTAACGCCCGCCAGCTCGACAACGAAATTGAGAAGGTCGCCCTTTACGTCGGCGACCAGGAGGAGATCGAGCTCGGCGACGTCGAGATGATTTGCACCCGCAACAAGACCGCGCGCGCCTTTGCCTTGGGCGACGCTCTTGGCGACCGTGATTTGCCTCGCCTGCTACGCTGCCTGGACGAGGCGTTGTGGGAGGTGAAATTGGATCCGCAAAAGTCGGGAATCGGTTTGCTCTACGGGCTTATCGGCAAAGTCCGCGCTCTGATTCTGCTGAAGGAGATGCTCTGCGAAGGTTGGGTGAAACCGGAGATGGACTACAACCGGTTCAAGGCCCAACTCGAACGTGTGCCGCAGGAGCAATTGCCCGAAGATCGGCGTTTTAATCCTCTGGCGATTAACTCCTACGTGCTCTTCAAGGCATTGCCCCAGGTAAAACGATTCAGCCAGGCCGAATTGATCCGCGCCATGGACATCTTGTTTCAGTGCAACCATCGGCTTGTGTCGAGCAACCTGGATGAATCACTGCTTCTACAGCAAGCCTTGGTGCAGATTGTCGCAGGCAAGCCATGAACCTGGCCTCAGCATCGATGTCGGTAATGGTGACCGATGAGTTCGCCTGCATCCGGATTATCGGACGCGCCAATTTCACTTCCAGCATCGACTTTAAAGCCCTCGTCACCGAGCTCAGTCAAAGAGGTTTCCAACGTTTCGTGCTGGACCTTTCGGAGTGTGTGCTGATGGACAGCACGTTTCTCGGAGTACTGGCCGGATTTGGCCTGAAGCTTGACGGCGGCAACAGTGATCAGGCCCCACGCGGCGTCGAGTTGTTCAACCCCAATGCGCGCATCATCGAACTGCTCGAAACGCTCGGCGTGCTCCAACTCTTCAAGCTCACCCCAGCCACCTTTACTCTGCCGCCAGAAGCCGGCTCCATCGAGCACTCACCCTCCACCCCCGGGAAAGCAGAACTCACCCAGACCTGCCTCGATGCTCACCAGACCTTGATGGACATCAATCCCGCGAACGTCGTAAGATTCAAGGATGTCACCCGGTTCCTGGCCGAAAACCTGAAGAAGCTCAAACCTGTCTAGATTCCGTGTCCCATTCCATCAGTCCGCTGCGTTGCCGCACCATTCCTTCCCGCTCATTTCATCCATAGGGCTGGAACGGCTTGAGGCTCCATTCCTCGATCAGCTCGCGGGGAATCTCACCCAGGAACCGGGACGGTTGCTGCATCGTGTCATCGCTGTCACCAAACCCGAGGCGGATCAGCGGATAGCTCAGGTACAGTTCGTTCCGCGCCCGTGTGATGGCGACATATAGCAGTCGCCTTTCCTCTTCCTCCCCCTCGACCGTCTCCAATGAACGCCGGGAAGGGAAAAGCCCATCACACAGCATAATCACGAATACTACATCAAATTCGAGCCCCTTCGCCTGGTGAATCGTGGAGAGCCGAAGTCGTTCGTTGTCGGTCTTGGCCGGCTGTTCGACTTCGGCTTCAAGGCTCGTTAGCAGCGCAAGTTGGGTCAAAAACTCTTGAGTCGCCGGAAACTGCCGGGCAAAAACGGCCAACTGCTCGATATCCTCCACGCGTGAGCGATGATTCGCGTAGTTCTCTTCGAGATGCTCCTCGTAACCCGCCTCGATCACCAAACCGATCATCTTCGAGGGGTCGTTTCGGACCACATCCGCTTCGAGTTGCGCGATGGTCGCCACGCATTGCTCCCACGCCTCGGCCGCTTTCTTCGGCACACTGCCCGCACACCCCCGCATTGCACATGCCACCGGCTGAGCCAATCCGGTTGACCCTGATTTTGCATCGGCCGGCGACGCTTCTCCTTCTGCTGCGGCAGAAGGGGAACGTTCTTCCGCTGGTGGACTGGGGACTGAAGACTGCGGACCCTGAACGTCCTTTCGCCCCTCAAAACTTTTCCACAACTTTTCCGCCCCCTTCCCACCAATGCCCGGGAGCAGTTGCACCAGACGTTTGAAGGAAAGTTCGTCCCGTGGGTTTGAGACCAACTTCAGATACGCCGTCACGTCTTTGACATGCGCCTGCTCGAAGAACCGGATGCCGCTGGTGATGCTGAATGGAATCTGGCGTTTGGTCAATTCAAGCTGCAATTCCAGCGCGTGGAAATGAGACCGATAAAGAACCGCCATCTTGTTCAAATCCCCTCCTTCCTCCCGCAGCTCGAGCACCCGCTGCGCGACGAACGCCGCTTGTTCGGATGCGTCATTGCACACCACGAGGACCGGTTTTTCCCCCGGTTTGCGCGCCGGAGCAAGTTCCTTCGCGAATTGTTGCACGTTCGCGCTGATCGCTGCATTGGCCACGTTTAGAATCTCGGGCGTGCTCCGATAGTTCGTCTCGATTTTGTAAACCTTCGCCGCCGGATACCGTTCAGGGAATTTCAGGATGTTCTGATAATTCGCCCCGCGCCAGGCGTAGATGCTCTGCGCATCATCCCCCACCACCATCACATTTTGATGCCGCGCCGCCATCAGGTCGATGAGATCGCTTTGGAGCTTGTTCGTGTCCTGGTATTCATCCACCAGCACAAACTGAAACCGGCGCTGGTAAGTCTCGCGCACCTCTGCCTCTTTCTGAATCAGCCGCAGCCAGAGTGCGAGCAAATCGTCAAAATCCATCGCGTTCGTTGCCTTTTTGCGCGCTGCATACCGTTGCTGAATCTCCGCGATCTTGGGCGCCAACTGTGAAAAATAGTCGTAATCCTGACTCAGAATCTCGACGACCGACTTATGTGTATTGACTGCGAGGGAAAAGATGTCTCCCAGCACATCAGCCTTCGGAAACCGCATCGCCTTGGTGTCGATCTCCGACTCCGCCACACAGGCGGTGATGAGGTGCTTGGCGTCCTCTCGATCCAGGATCGTGAAATCGCGATGGTAGCCGAGCAGGTCCGCGTGCCGGCGCAGAATCCGGTTGCCAACGGAATGGAACGTCCCTCCCCAGAGCGACGCAACTTCCTGTTCCAGCAGGTCCGCCACCCGCCGCATCATTTCTTTGGCCGCCTTATTCGTGAATGTCAGCAGCAGAATCCGCTCAGCCGGTATGCCCTGCTCGAGTAAATACGCCACGCGATAGGTAAGCGTCCGCGTCTTGCCCGAACCCGCCCCCGCGATCACCAGCGCCGGCCCCGGCGGCGCCGTTACCGCCGCATACTGCTGCTCGTTCAGTTCCTTTGCGTAATCGATCTGAAAGTGGATCGGCGCTCGGAACGGCTGCAATACATACTCACGCGACATCTTGAAACCGTAATCACCCGCGTTGGCAATGTCGAACTGTGAATCCTGGCGAAAAATGGTGACACCACCGGTAATCCGCATCCACCGCCGCGAGCACCCGGCGCGTTTCCTCGCGCGTCATCACCTCTGGCAACCGATGCGGTCGGCGCGCTCGCGCAAACGCGTCCAACTCCCCCAGCGGCTGGTGCAGCACCTCCCCATACAGAAACACCAGTGCGTTCAACGCCTGACTTTGGGTGGAAGCCGACACCTCCCGCTCCGCCGCCAGGTGGCTCAGGAACGCCGTCACCTCCGATTCGCCCAATTCGCGCGGATGCCGCCAAGCCCCCCGCGCCGCCGACCTCTGCCCGCTTGTGAAACCGCAGAAACCGCTCAGCCCACTGCCAGTACGCCACCTCCGTCCGGGGTGAATAATGCCGGAATCGCATCACCTCCCGCACCTGCTCCCGCAACGTCGCCGAGGGGTTGGGCACCAACTTCTCGCGGGGTGCAGAACGGTTTGCTGGCGTGGTGGGCGACTCACGGGAACGGCGCATCATAAAACACCATAAAATAAAGCTTGCCGTCACCCTTCACAACCGCCAGTCTTTGGGGCAGTAGGGATATCACGACAAAACAACAAGCGACAATTTCGCACACTTAACTGCAGGCGGCAATGTAACTATTTTCGACAAACAAAAACTAAATACAATGAACGCAACAAAACAACAATACATAGCCACCATTCGCTCAAATACCGCGTATCCTACATATCGTGGGATGATTGGCATTATCGCATTATTGGGATACATACTCGCTGCATTTAGCGCTTTGGGATCACTTATTTCAGGGTTTGGTGCTATGAGAGCTTCATTTCTGGGCGGGCTTGGGATGCTAATCGCTGGCTTGATTATTGCGGCGCTTATATTCTTCATTACTCGTTTCTGGAAGGAGGCTGCCTTGATTTTAGTAGATATGGGTGATTCAATCACGGAAACGAATTCTCGGATGCAGTCCAGTCAGTAAGGTATTACGACTTAGTCGCCCAACCATCCGCTGCAGCGAACGGCGGTGGGCCGTCGCGGTTGCAATCGGCGGGCCTCGTGGCCGCCGTCGCTGAGCTTGGGTCGTTCGGTCACATGAAGCCACCCGCCATGCTCAAAATGTTTGCCTGCCTTGATTCGGTTGAACTGGCCACATCCCGACGAATGGAATTGGATGTGCCGCGACATGTCGCTGCTGAACTCGGAAGGTCGGCAGTAGCCGGAGCGGAAGTTCCTTGGGCCTTTCCGCGACGTGTTCGCTCCCGGAGTGACCGCACAAGACGGTCCAGCGAACGGGAGCCAGCCGATTCGTTCAGAGAGCAATCGAACGTCACCGGCGGTTGGCTCCCGTCGGTGACCTTACGTTCGGCAGGAACATCTCGCAGCGTATGACATCGCACGAACACAGTGATCAAAATCGCACCTTCAATCTAACTCGCTTCGTATCCGCACAGGAGGGCACTTTCGATGTCGCGCTGTCAGAATTGCGTCGGGGGCGGAAGGAAAGTCATTGGATGTGGTTCATTTTCCCTCAGATAGATGGTCTCGGGAGTAGTCCCACCTCAAGGAAGTATGCTATTCGGAGTAAGGATGAGGCCCGAGCGTATCTGAATCATCCCGTTCTTGGGCCGCGACTTCTCGACTGCTGCAGGGCCATCCTGTCGGCCGAGGCAAAGTCAGCGTCGGACATCATGGGATATCCCGATGACATGAAGCTTAGGTCTTCGATGACGATCTTCTCGCTCGTCGCTGGCCCGCATTCCGAGTTTCGAGAAGTCATTGAGAAATATTTCAAGGGGCAGCCGGATCGGCGCACGATGGAATTGGTGAACGTTCAGTCATGACAAGACAAGACCACATGCCGAACAAGATCACTGGAGCGAACGCGGGCGGGCCACGTCAGTTGGCAATGCGAACGCGCTGGGCCGCCCGCGTCGCTCACATCTGACGTTCGGCGTATATGACTCGCGTCTCTCTTCAAGAACTCCAGAATGTCCGCATGACAGCGAAAAGATTTTATGACTGGCAGACGGTCGGGGGCACCGATGACGTCATGCGACTGGTCGATTGCTTGGAGCGAGCGGACATTCCGTGGTGTGCTATCGGAGGGATCGCCGTCAATCATTGGGCGGCCGAGCCGATGGTTACTCAGGATGTTGATTTTGTGGTCGGGGCGGAGGCCATCGACCGGGCCGTGGCGGTTCTCACTGAAGCCGGCTTCCGCCCCGAACGATTCGAGTGGTCAATCAACTTCAAGGGACACTCGCGAGTCAGTCTGCAACTGAGCACCGAAGATTTCTATCGTGACTTTCCGACCAGAGCTATTCCTGCCGATGTGCATGGCATTCTGCTCCGAGTTGCCGCGCTTGAGGATACGCTCCAAGGCAAGATCAAGGCTTGGAGCGATTCAGCGCGACTACAGAGCAAACGAATTAAAGATCTTGGCGATATAGCTCGGTTGATCGAGCAGCATCCGCGTTTATGGGAGTTGCTCTCCGATGACCTCAAACAGCAAATCGAACGACCAATGGCCTAACAGAGAGCCTTTCGCCAGGTGTCCGGGTGTCGGTGCAAATGCATTACCGAGACGACGAGGATATGATCCTGTTGCATTGTGTAGATAACCCCGTAAGGGAACCGCGAAGTGCTTCCTCGCCGTCCAGGGTCTTGAGCTTGCCTTGACGGTGCGCTTCCAGACGATCGCGAGATTCGGCCAGCCACGCCTGGTCAATGGACGGTTGTTCGGCGGGGTCGAGGCTGTGCCAGAGTGCGTCAATAAGTTGCGCCCGCTCCCAAGCTGGCAGTTTCAGAGCTTCGTTGGCCAAAATCACGTTATCCATGGTCAAACATGTAACCGAATTCATGGACGAAAGCAACGGTTCGACATCAGGGCGGATTCAAGAACCTGCAAAATCGTAGCCGCCGACGGCAGTCGGCGC
>JBAXTC010000126.1:0-14290 GCA_037130375.1 Verrucomicrobiota bacterium
GCGATCTAAACCCACTGATCGGCTTCCTGCCATCGTTGCTGCTCGGCGCGGCGGGTATGATCGGCGCCGTGGTGCTGGCTCGCCGGCTGCCCTTGCTGCCGGAGCATGGCGAGTCCCTGTTGGTGGCCGGCTCATTGGCGTCCGTACTCACGGGCCTGCTGTTGCTGATTGGACGTTCCAAGGCCATTTCGCAGGTGTGCGGCTACCTGATCCTGGAAAACGGCATTTATCTTTTCGGTCTGCTGCTGATTCATTCGACCCCTTTGATGGTCGAGGGCGGCATCCTCCTGGACCTGACGGTGGCTGTGTTTGTGACCGGCATCATCATGGACCGCATTCAACGGGCGTTCGATTCGCTCGACACGCGGAAACTGACTGTGCTCCGAGAATGAATGAACTGCTTTTAATCATCGTGCCGCTGGTGGCAGCGGCCATGTCGGCCCTCTGGCCGAACGACCGCACGCGTCCGTGGTTCTTGCCGGTGGCGGGGGTCGCGCATGTGCTCCTGGCGTTTGGGCTGCTGCTGCGTCCGCCTGCTGCTCCATTCCATCCGTGGCTCGGTTACGACCCACTGGCCCGGGCGATGTTGCCGGCGGTGTCACTGTTGTTCCTGGGCTGCGCGTTCTACGGCGTGCCGTATTTACGATTGCGCGCCGAGCGTCCGAACCGCGTTTTCGTGGCGAGTTTCCTTGCGGCGTTGGGCCTTATGAGCGCGGCCCACATGGCACGGCATCTTGGCGTGCTGTGGATTGCGACCGAAGCGGTAACTTTGTGCTCCGTGCCGCTGCTGCATTTCAACAATACCCCGCGCGCCTTTGAGGCCACCTGGAAGTATCTGCTGGTCGGTGGCACCGGCATTGCGCTCTCCCTGCTGGGGTCGTTCTGCCTGGGTTACGCCTCGCTGCACGGCGGCGGGGCGGGAGATCTGACGTTTACGGCGTTGATGGCCCAAGGCGCCGGCCTGTCTCGCCCGTGGGTGTTGATCGCCTGGGTTTTGCTCTTGGTCGGCTACGGCACCAAGATGGGCCTGGCGCCGATGCATACCTGGAAACCGGATGCGTACGGCGAAGCGCCCGGAATTGTTGGTGCGATGCTGGCGGGCGGCGTGACCACGGTGGCCTTTACGGCCGTGCTACGCGTGCGCGCGGTGGTGGATGCCGCGGGCGCCGGCGTGGTTGCCAGCCGGACGCTGCTGGTCATCGGGTTGTTCTCGACCCTTGTGGCCGCGCTGTTCCTGCTTTCCGCGCGCGACTTCAAGCGGATGCTGGCCTATTCGAGCGTCGAGCACATGGGTATTCTCAGCTTCGGCGCAGCGCTGGGTGGTGTCGGCCTGTGGGCGGCGTTCTTCCACGTCTGGAACAACAGCATGACCAAAGGCGCGCTTTTCCTGAGCGCAGGCAACATCCGCCGCGCTGCCGGCGGGCGAACCATTGACGAAGTCAGCGGCATGTCGGTCCTCGCCCCGCGTTCGGCGGCGTTGTTTGTGGCGGGGCTATTCGCCGTGACGGCTTGTCCGCCTTTCGGCCCGTTTTTCAGCGAACTGCTCATTGTGAAGAGCGCCTTTGCCACCGGGCACGGGTGGGCGGCGGCTTTCTTTCTGGTCTGTCTGCTGCTGGCGTTTTTCGGTCTGACCCGAGTGGTGTTTGCCATCGTGTATGGCCGGCCGCGCAATGCCGCGCGCGCGATGGCCCATCGGTTCCGGGAGACCCTTGCCGTGATTGTGCCACCGGTGGTGTTGCTGCTGCTGTCACTGTGGCTGGGCCTGGCCACCCCGGAAGTGCTGCGCGAGGCGTGGACGGCGGCGGTCAGCCAACTTTCTCCGAAGCCATGAACCGAACCACCCCTTTCGCCCTGCTGACCAACAGTAACGCCCTTCCGTGGGCCGACGTGCCCGAGTGGCCGTTGCTTGAGTTTCTCCGCAATGTCGGCACCGAGTTGGATCGAGGCGAACGTCTGAGCAGCCTTTTCGGCGTGCCGGAGGGCGGGGCGTTGCGGTTGGTCGCCGTGCTGGCCTTCGACGCCGGCAACACGCTGGCCGTCGCCCGCAGCCAACCGTTCTCCGGGAACTTTCCATCGCTGACCGCCACGCATTCCCAGGCGCACCTGTTCGAGCGCGAAATCTGGGAACAGCACGGCGCTGTTCCCGAGAACCATCCGTGGCTGAAGGCGGTGCGCAAAGACCACGGGGCCGGTCCCGCCGTGGGAGAATTCTTCCGCGTGGATGGCCGAGAGATCCACGAGGTGGCCGTTGGGCCGGTACATGCGGGCATTATCGAGCCGGGGCACTTCCGTTTTCAGTGCGCGGGCGAAGAAGTGCTGCATCTCGAAATCGCGCTGGGCTTTCAGCATCGGGGCATCGAGGAAGCCCTCGCAGGCGGCCCGCATCGCGCCACGGTTTATCAGATGGAAACCGTGGCGGGCGACACGACCATCGCCCATGCCACGGCTTATGCGAGCGCCCTCGAAGCTCTGGCCGGGACCGAAGCGCCGTTGCGCGCCCAATGGCTCCGGGCCATCGCGCTGGAACTGGAACGACTCGCCAACCACACCGGCGACCTTGGCGCGCTGGCCGGCGACGTGGCGTTTCTGCCGACCTCTTCGGCCTGCGGCAAGATTCGCGGTGATTTTCTCAATCTCACTGCGATGCTTTGCGGCAACCGCTTTGGGCGCGGCCTGGTGCGGCCCGGCGGCTGCCCGCGGGATGGGGACCCAGATCGTCTTGGCAGGCTGCGCGAGCGGCTCGAAACAGCGCTGGCAGAAGTGCAACAAGCGGCGGTCTGGCTGTGGGATGCGGCGTCCGTACGGACGCGCTTTGAGCACACGGGCCACCTGCACGCCAAACAAGCGGCCGAAGTTGGCTTGGTCGGCCCTGCGGCGCGCGCGTGCGGACTGGTGCGGGACGTGCGCTTCGATCACCCGTCCGGCTGGTTCCGCTTTGCCCAGGTGCCCGTGTCGGTCTGGCCGGACGGCGATGTCTCGGCCCGCGCCCGGGTACGCTGGCTTGAAATCCAACGCTCCGGCGAATTTCTGCGCGAGCAGTTGGAAGCCGCGCTCGATGGCGAAGTGCTGTCGCCCCTGCCTGCGCTGGCCCCGAACACGCTTGCGGTGGCGCTCGTGGAAGGCTGGCGCGGGGAGGTCTGCCACGTGGCGCTCACCGGCACGGACGGCCGGTTGCGACGCTACAAGATCACCGACCCGTCCTTCCACAACTGGACCGGGCTGGCGCTCGCCTTGCGTGGGCAGGCCATCTCGGACTTCCCGGTGTGCAACAAGAGTTTTAACCTGAGCTACTGCGGCTTCGACCTGTAGCGCCACCCGACACCCTATGTTCGTTCACGACACTCTGCTGAATCGTTTGAAGCGCGGTTGCGAAACGATGGCTTATCCCGCCGGCCCGGCCCCCGCGCTGCCCGACGGCCACGGCGGCGCGTTGCGGGTGGAAGCTGCGAAATGCCAGGCCGGCTGCAGTGCGTGCGTGGCCGTCTGTCCCACCGAGGCGATGACGCGGCCGCCGAGGCAGCCCGTCGCGCTTGATCTGGGCCGCTGTATCTTCTGCGCCGAGTGCGTCAAGGTGTGTTCCGCCGGGGCCATCACGCAAACCGGCGACCATCGCATGGCGGTGCGCCGCCGCGAGGATCTTAAGCTGGGTGATGCTGGCAAGGAACAGTTGCGCCTGGCAGCGGCGCTGGGCGAAAAGTTGCGCCGGCTTTTCGGGCGCTCGCTGAAGTTGCGGCAGGTGAGCGCCGGCGGCTGCGCCGCCTGCGAGGCCGACACGAACGTGCTCGGCACCATCGGCTGGGATCTCGGCCGGTTCGGCATCCAGTTCGTCGCCTCGCCCCGCCACGCCGATGGGCTGCTCATCACCGGCCCCGTCTCGAAGAACATGGAACTGGCACTCAAGAAAACCTATGCTGCCGTGCCCGAGCCAAAGATTGTCATCGCGGTGGGGGCTTGTGCGATCGCTGGCGGACCGTTTGTCGGCCACCCCCAGGTCCACAATGGCGTTGCCGCATTGCTGCCCGTGGACTTATTCATTCCCGGCTGTCCGCCCCATCCGCTGACCATTCTCGACGGCCTGCTCCGATTGCTGGGGCGACTGGAGGAATCGGGGCGAAAAAGCTAGCGCATCGTTACAGACAAAAAACACGCGTCTGGAACAGAAGCCCAAAACCCAGGTCAAGGATCTGGCGCTGGTCGAACAGAATTTTCGCACGTGTAAAACGGTGGGGTTGGAAATGCGGCCGGTGCATGTTCGACTCGAAGCCAGCACCTGGGGCCATGCTCTGGTGGTGATGCTAAGATGCGCACGATTCAATGCGCTGCACGCTGCTTCGGCTTGGCGGCGGGAGCCTTTGAGGCGGCCGCCTCATTGGTGGCCCCCGCGCGCGCCTTGGTCAGGCGGAGGATTTCCTCGGTCGCGATGCAGAAGCGGACGGGCACGCTGGGAGAAGGAGGCGCATTGGTATCGCCGATGCCGGGTTCACCGGCGTCGGCGATACTGGCGACCTGGCCGACGACGTTGCCGGCATCGTCGGTGATGGGGGCGCCGCTGGAGCCTGGAGCGAATTCGGTGGTGACATTGAGCAGCAGGACGGGGCGGGTCAACAGACCGTTAGTGTGGCCATGCTCGTCGATCACATCGTTGCGTCGGCGGTTCAAGCGCGACACCATGCCCTGTGTGAACGTGTAATAGTAGCCGCCCGGATGGCTCAGGCAGTACACCCGTTCACCGGTGCGGACACCGGAACGCAGTGGAAGCGGCTTGAGGCCAGGGCCGTCGATTTGCACCAGGCACGTGTCGGAGTCGGTGTCGGCGGCCAACACCGATTGCACCGGAAATACCCGGCCGGCCGCGTCGGCTGCGATCAAGTAGCTTTCTTTAACCCCTTCGTCCTCGGCCTGCACGACATGACAACAGGTGCAGACGACGCCGCCCTCGCCCACGACAAAACCGGCGGCGCCGTTGAAGTGCCAGTTGCTGCAATCCGGGCATTTGTAGTAGCTGCCAACCGCCAGCGTGCTCTCTCGCAAGTGGTCGTACAACTCGGGCGCGGCAAGCGGACGGTGGGCAAGCGGGGCCAACTTGACGGGGAAGGGGAAACTCTTCATTTGGACCTGGCTGCGCAAGGCGGCCACCGGTTTGAGTTTGCCATCCCTCAGCAGTTTGGCGCTGGCGTCGGTGACTTTATCGGCGTATTCGTCGTCATCGATAACAAAGCGCGGTGATTCCGCGCCGGCCACTGCGGCAAGCAGTGCCGCGCCGAAAACCAAGGCCAAAAAAGTGCGCATAATTGAGTGTCTGCTTGAGGAATGAGCCGTGAGAAGGGTGTTTTGTCAAAACGAATCCTTTGACATAGAGACCACTCTGGGCCACTTTCCAACGACTTGCGCGGATATTGCTCGATCCGCGGTCAGGGTTTTAGTGTCAATAGACTTAATATGGACAAGGCATTGATCATTGCCGAGAAGCCGTCCGTTGCCAGCGACATCGCCAAGGCATTGGGCGGTTTTACGAAACAGGGTGAATACTACGAAAGCGACGCGTTCGTGCTGTCGTCGGCGGTAGGCCACTTGCTCCAGTTGTGCGTGCCTGACCAGTTTGAGGTCAAACGCGGCAAGTGGACGTTTACCCATTTGCCGATCATTCCGCCGTATTTCGATCTCCTGCCCATCGAGCGAAACGAGGCGCGGCTGAAGGTGCTGCTCAAGCTCATCAAACGGCCAGACGTGGGCGCGCTGGTTAATGCCTGCGACGCCGGCCGCGAGGGGGAACTGATTTTCCGCTACATCGTGCAATACTCGAAGGCCGCGAAACCGATCAAACGGCTCTGGCTGCAGTCGATGACGCCTGCGGCCATCCGCGATGGGTTCGCGCATCTGCGTGACGATGCTTCGATGCTGCCGCTGGCCGCCGCCGCGGTTTGCCGTTCGGAGTCCGATTGGCTGGTAGGCATCAACGGGACGCGAGCGATGACGGCGTTCAATTCAAAGAGCGGCGGTTTCCATCTCACCACGGTGGGCCGGGTGCAAACGCCTACGCTAGCAATCCTTGTCGAGCGGGAGGAGCACATCAAGAAATTCGTGTCCAAGGACTATTGGGAAATCCACGGCACGTTTGGGGTCAAAGCGGGTGAATACGCCGGACGCTGGTTCGACGAGAAGTTTGTCAAGAAGGACGGCGAGAACGAGCTGAAACCTGAGCGCGTCTGGGATGTCAAACCGGCCGACGCCATCCGCGCCAAGTGCCTTGGCAAGCCCGGGATCGTCACCGAAGAAAGCAAGCCGACGACGCAACTTTCACCGTTGCTGTATGATCTGACCAGCTTGCAGCGGGAGGCGAACGGACGATTTGGATTTTCCGCCAAGACGACCTTGTCGCTGGCCCAGGCGTTGTACGAGAGGCACAAGGTGCTGACCTATCCGCGCACCGACTCGCGGGCGCTGCCGGAAGATTATCTCGACACGGTCAAGCAGACACTCGGCATGTTGGTCGGAACCAATTACGGAACCTTTGCCGACCAGATTCTCAAGAGCGGCTGGGTGAGACCGAACAAGCGGATTTTCAACAACGCCAAGGTCTCGGACCACTTTGCGATCATCCCGACCTCGCTGGCCCCAAGACATATGAACGAGATGGAGGCCAAACTTTACGACATGGTTGCCAAGCGGTTCCTGGCGGTGTTTTATCCCGCGGCGGAGTTTCTGGTGACCACGCGCATCACGCGTGTGGAGGGTGAGCCGTTCAAGTCCGAAGGCAAGGTGCTGGTGAACGCGGGTTGGCTGGCGGTTTACGGCAAGGAAGCTCAGACCGATGACACCCCGACACTCACGCCGGTGCAACCGAGCGAAACGGTCAAGACCATCAATGTCGAGGTGATTGCCAACCAGACCAAGCCGCCGCCGCGCTTCACGGAAGCCACACTGCTCAGCGCGATGGAAGGCGCCGGCAAACTGGTCGAGGACGAAGAACTGCGGGAAGCGATGCGGGAGAAGGGACTGGGCACCCCCGCGACGCGCGCCCAAGTCATTGAGGGTTTGATTTACGAAAAGTACGTCCTGCGGCAGGCGCGTGAACTGCAACCGACGGCCAAAGCGTTTTCGCTGATTACGCTTTTGCGCGGATTGGAAATCCCCGAGCTTGCTTCGCCCGAGCTGACCGGCAATTGGGAATTCAAGTTGCGCAGCATGGCGCGCGGGCAGATGAAACGCCCTGATTTTATGGAAGAAATCGCCAATATGACCCGGCAGATCGTGGCGAAGGCGAAGCGCCACGAAAGCGATACTGTGCCGGGCGATTTTGGCGCACTGAAGGTTCCGTGCCCCAAGTGCGGCGGCGAGATACTCGAGAACTATAAGAAGTTTCAGTGTCAGAAGTGCGACTTCAGCCTGTGGAAGATCGTGGCGGGACGGCAGCTCGAAATTCCCGAGGTCGAAGAGATCATTTCCAAACGCCAGGTCGGACCGCTGCAAGGGTTCCGCAGCCGGGCGGGCAAGCCGTTCGCTGCAGTCATCAAGCTCACGTCAGAACTGAAGTTCGAGTTCGATTTCGGCCAGGACAAACCCGATGCCAATGGCGTCGTTGCAGAAGTCGATTTCACCGGACAAGAGCCGGTGGGCAAATGTCCGCAGTGCGGCAGCCGCGTTTTTGAAACAGCAATGCATTATGTCTGCGAGAAGGGCACCGGCAACGCCCGCACCTGCTCGTTCCGATCCGGCAAGGTCATTTTGCAGCAACCGGTCGAGCGCGCCCAGATGCAAAAGCTGCTGGCCACGGGCAAGACCGATTTGCTGCAGAGATTCATCTCGAAAAAGGGCCGCCCATTCAAAGCCTTCCTCGTGGCCAAAGATGGGGATGTCAGTTTCGAATTCGAGCCGCGCGAAAAGAAAACGAAGGCTGCAAGCGCGAAAACGGAGGAACCAAAAGAGCCTGCGCCTAAGATTGATTTCTCCGATCAGAAGGCGGTAGGCAAATGTCCGAAGTGCCGCAAGCGGGTGTTTGAAGTTGAGGACGGTTACATTTGTGAAAAGTCCCAGTCAGACACTCGCCCCTGCAAGTTCAAGATCAACAAGGCGATTTTGCAGCAGCCCATCGCCCGGGCGCAGGCGGCCAAACTGCTGGCCGAAAGCAAGACCGATCTGCTCCTCAAATTCATTTCCAGCAAGACCGGCCGAGCCTTCTCGGCCTACCTGGTGATGAACGACTCCGGCAAGGTCACCTTCGATTTTCCGGAACGTGGCGCCGAGGCCAGCCAGAGCCATGCCGGCTGAAATATCCGAGTCAACCCAAGCTCAGACGACGCCAGAAGACAAGTGGATTACTAAATTCCTCCAGCACTTGGCCACCGACCGAGGCGCGTCGCCCTACACGCAGCGCAATTATCGGCAGGCCATGCTCGAATTTCAGCGCTGGCACCAGAAGGAGCGGCAGCAGCCGCCAGTTTGGGAGACGCTGCAGCGGGATGATTTTCGCAGCTACCTCCGCTTCCTGGGCCGGCACGATCTGGGCCGGGCAGCGATTCAACTTCGCTTTAGTGCCTTGCGAACCTTTTACAAATTCCTCGTTCGTCATGGCGCGTTGGCCAGTTCGCCGATCAAAAACCTCGCGTTGCCAAAGCTCGCCAAACGCCTGCCAAAATTCCTGACGCCGCCGCAGATGACCGACCTGCTGGCAGCGCCGCTCAAGCTTTTGCCCGCATCGGACGCCGAAAATCCAGTCCGGCCGGACGCCGCCATGCTTAGCCGTCGCGATGTGGCCATTCTGGAGACGATTTACTCTTGCGGTCTGCGCATTAGCGAGCTTTGCGGATTGGTGACGACAGACCTTGATTGGAACGAGCGCCTGGTGCGCGTGCGCGGCAAAGGGAAAAAAGAACGCCTCATTCCGATTGGCAATCCGGCGCTGGCCGCAATCCAGACCTACTGGAACTCGCTGCCGCAACCGCCGACCGGCGAGGGCCCGGTTTTCTTCTCGAACGCAAGAATGTTCACTCCGGCCAGCCCCCGGAACCTGCAAATGCGCTTGAAAAAGTACCTCGCGATTGCCGGGCTGGATCCGCATACGACACCGCACAAGCTGCGGCACAGCTACGCGACCCACCTGCTGGACGCCGGGGCGGATTTGCGCAGCGTGCAGGAACTCCTCGGTCACGCCCATTTGGTTACGACGCAAGTTTACACCCACCTGACCATGGAACGACTCAAACGGGCCTACGACGATGCGCATCCGCGCGCGTGAGCGGTTCGTCTCGGCACTTGGACAGGGTCTCGATAGCCTCGCGATTTCCTGCCAGCGCCTTTCTGACACGGAACGGAGTCTGCGGTCCATCAGCTAAATACGGAAAATAAATGTCTTGTGTCGCAAAAAGCAACCTGTGATAGTGACCACGCTCAATGAAATGCAGAGCGGCTAATTGGGATGTTGCAGCCTGCTGCGGGCGCTGGGCAGCAGCACTTTGCTGCGCGGTGGTGGCACTGATGCCGCTGTCGAGCAGCCGGGCGGCGGCAGTCCGGACTTCCGAAGCTAGGAACGTGACGGTCGGGATTTACACCGGCGACTCATCGTCGATGGTTGCGCTTCTAAAGGTTGGCAGAATCTTCACCGAAAACCGGCGGCTGGGTTTCTTCCGCGTCAAGTTGCTGCCGGTGTTGGTTGTGCAAGGCGTCCGCTTGGAGTTCACCGAATCCATGCCGAATACAAACTGGCCGGCCGGCTTCCGCGTCAATCCAGCGCCTTTAGCCCGGCCCGGCACCAGCCTGGAGTGGCGCGATGTCAGCGTGCGATTCCCTCAAGACGTCCAGCCTCGACTGCAGGCCGGACAACTCCACCCGCCCACCCGGACGGACGGAGAGTCGTGCCTGCTTGAAAATGTCACGCTTCGAACCGATGCCGGAGCGTTGCACGTTTCCAGAGCCAGGCTTCTGCTCAATGGGCTGACCGGACGGGTCGTCTGGGAAAGCCCGGGCGGCGTCCAGCAATGGGATTTGTTTACGCGCAGCCTGATTTCAGAACCATCTAAAAAGCTAACTATAAACCAATAAGAGGAACTATGAAGAAGATACAAAGTCTGTTGACGATCGCACTGCTGGCGGCTGCTTCGCACCTGCCGGGCCAAACCGCCGATAACCTGGTAGCCGCCGGCCGTGCCTTGCTGGCTACCAACGATGATGCGGCCGCCTACGCCAACCTGCCGGCCGCCTACGCGGATTTTAATGCGGCAGTGGGGTTATCGCCAAACCATGAGGCGGCCAATGTATTGGTCGCGGCCACGCGGCTCGCCTTGCTGCCGCAACAAGCGGGAGCCAGCAACGCCCTCAATCGTTTGGGGGTGTCGGCTCACGGACGAGATGTTTTCAATTGGACGGCCCATTTCCAAACCAACAACAGCGGGCAGGTGGTGCTGCCGGCCAATCTCAATTCGGCGGAGGCAATCGCTTTATGCAACACAAACCTCCTGCCCGCCATCCGGGCTTCGTTGACGAACCTGAACCGCATCACGAACCGAGCCTTCACGCTGAGTCTAACGACCGACGAAACGCGCGTGCAGCCGGTTACGCTGGATTGGGGGGACATCGAACTCATGCGAGTCGGGCTCCATGCGGCGGAGTTTGCGGGTCATACGCTGAACGCGCACAATTTAAGTGTGGTGATTACTCATTTGCAGACTCTTGGGAACGCCAAGCCCAGTCAACTCACTGTTCAGAAGGTGCTGGCCGACTATCCCAGTTTGTTCGCCCTGATAAGCAAGAGCGATCTCGATGCCTCGAAGGCCGAATTGACCAATGCGATCCTGAGCTACCTGGCGGCCTCAGATTTCATTCGCAACGATCGTCAGCCTGGCGTGGGCCTCTTTGAGCTGTTGCCGGAGGAGGAGGCGAAAGAAGCCATTTTCCGTGACGCCCTGACCAACGCGCTGGCGTCGCTGGACCATCCGGTGATGGTTGTCTCCAACAACCCGGGCCGCGTCTATGGCGGGGCCTACTTCGCCGGGTCCAAGTCATTGCGCAGCCTGTTGCCGCAGTTCAGCGCCAATCGCTACGTCTCGAACTCGTTGCCGGATTATACCTTCGGCGGCACACTTTTGGATGAGCCGGCCTATTTCACGGAGGCGCTTCTTAGAAAGGAGCTGGCTCCCACTCCTTACGCCGGCATCTACACAGGCCAATGTTACAACGATTACTGGGACGTTGATGGCGGCTTTGCCCTGTTCGTTAGCTCCGGTCAGCAGGCAATTCTGGTGGGCTATGGTTATAACCAAGGCACAGGCATCTTCGGGACCGCACCGGTTACCGGGAGCGGCGGCTGGTTCTTTATAACCAACGGAGTTATCGCCCAGGGAACGATCCAACACGATGGCTCGGTTTTTGGCATGACCGGTGACACAATGGATTTTATGGTGTCGGATTGGATCCAAGGCAATCTTTCTCCGGAAGCAGGCGCTTTCCAGAGCGCCGGCGGTTATTATGCCGGAACCTCGTCGGGCGCGGGCGGAACTGGTAAGCTCTCGGCGATTTTGTCCGCCGATGGCCAGCTCTACTATTGCCATTCCGATTCGAGTGGACAACCGGACGATGGCGGGTCGGGCCAGCTCGATGACGGCGGTCGCTTTAGCTCATCAAGCATGAACGGAACAGAATACAGCGGCGCCCTCACCAACACCGCGATCAAAGCCACCATCGCCGGCACCTTTACCAGCGCCGCGGGCATCGGCAAGTTCACGCTTACTCGCTCCGCTTACATCCCTCAAGATACGCCCCCCACGATCACATCTGCGCCGCGTGACCAGATTGGCACGAGTGGCAGCAACCTGACCTTCAAAGTCGTGGCGGCGGGCAGCCCACCCTTGTGTTACCAGTGGTCCGTCAACGGTGTATCGATCACCGGAGCGACTTCCAGCAGTTTGGTGCTTAGCAACCTCCAACCGACCATCGATCCAACCAACTACTCCGTCGCGGTCCAGAACATTGCCGGGTCTAACAGCGCTTCGGCCAATTTGGTCAGGGTCATCCCCGAGGCGGTGCCGCCAACGGTGACGATTACGGCCCCGAAATCAGGCCAACTCTGGAGCAATGCCGTGTTTTGCGTGACCGGCACGGCTAAAGACAACGTACAAGTGTCAAACGTGTTGTGTCAGTTGAACAACGGTGGCTGGGAGATCGCCATCGGCACGAGCAACTGGACGAATTGTGTCGTGCTGACGCCCGGCACCAACCTTTTCCGAGTTTACGCCGTGGACAGGAGCGGGAATGTCTCGCCGACCAACAGCGTCAAGCTTGTGTATGTGCTGAGCGCGCCGTTGGTGGTTCAAACCAGCGGCCTGGGCACGGTTACTCCCAACTACAACGGTGCGTTATTGCAAATCAGCAACACTTATAAAATGACCGCCAAAGCGGGGCAAGGCTTCGCGTTCACAAACTGGACGGGCAGCCTTACGACCAACTCGACCGTGCTAACGTTCGTCATGGCTTCAAACCTGACGTTTAGAGCAAACTTTCTGGATGTAACCATGCCCACGCTCACGATCGCATCGCCGACGGCCAACCAACGTTGGAGCAACGCGGTGTTCACCGTGAAAGGAACGGCCAAAGACAACGTGCAAGTCTCAAGGGTGTGGTGCCTGACCAACGGAGTTTGGGGGTTGGCGGCGATGACCAACGGCTCCGCCAACTGGTCGGTGGACGTATCGTTGGCGCCAAGGACGAACTTTGTGCAGGCCTACGCCGAAGACGCGGCTGGAAACCGGTCGGCAACCAACAGCGTGAAGCTCATCTATGTGGTGAGTGATCGGCTGAAGCTGATCACCACAGGAAAGGGAACCGTCTCGCCGAACTATAGCAACGCCGTGATCGAGATTGGCACGACCAATACGCTGACGGCGACTGCGGGCGCCGGCTATGTGTTCTCGAACTGGATGGGCAGTGTCCTTGGCACCCTCGTGCTTTCCAACAGCGCACCCAAGGTGACCTTCGTCATGCGGTCAAATCTCGTTTTGCAGGCCAATATCATTCCAAACCCGTTCCTCGCCCTTATGGGCAGTTATTACGGGTTGGTGTACGACCAGACCAACACCAACGGCGTCCAGCAAGGCAGTGCCGGGTTCTTTTCGGGAACCCTGGGGAGCGGGGGGGCCTTCAGCGCCAAGCTGCTGTTGGGTGGGCGGACCAACACGTTTACAGGTCAGTTTGACCTGGGCGGACATCTGGCCCAGATGGTTCCGCAGACGGGCAGCAGTCCGTTGGCTCTGGACCTACAACTCGGCCCGGATACCCTGTCAGGCACCGTGAGCAATGCCGCGTGGGTGTCAACACTGGATGCCTACCGCGCCGTGTTCAATGCGACTACAAATCCGTGTCCTTATGCGGGACGCTACACGATGGCGATGCCAGGCGAAGCAGGCGGGTCTGGGTGCCCCGACGGGAGCGGTTACGGGTCGGTAACCGTGGACAAGGCTGGAAACGCGGTGATGATCGGCGCGCTGGCGGAAGGCACGGTTATGGGTCAGACGGTGCCGGTGTCGAAGGATGGTGATTGGCCGCTATACGTGCCGTTGTACAGCGGGCAGGGGTCGTTAATCGCATGGCTGAGGTTCACGCCGTCGGCGGGTCTTACGAATACGGCGGCCACTTGGATCAAGCCGACCAACTCACTCAGCAAGTATTATCCCGCCGGGTTCACCAACCTGTCGGAGATTGCAGGCTCGTCGTATCTGTATGTGAAGACTAACCGTGTTTTGGCCCTGACGAACGGAGTGATGGTATTCAGCGGCGGGAACCTGGCCATGCCGGTCACCAATGAAGTATTGCTGACGGCGACGAACCGGTTTTTGAATCTGAGCGCCAATCCGATGGCGGTGACGGTGAACACGAATAACGGTTATCTCAGCGGGTGGTTCAAGGTGCCCGGCTTGGGAAAGACAAACCAGTTTAACGGCGTTTTGCTGCAGGAACAGAATGGGGCCGACGGTTATTTCCTGGGGACCAACCAGAGCGGTCGGGTGCAGCTTTGGCCGGCACCCTGAGCAAATGCCGCGCGAGGACTGGCCTCAATGACAAATCGAAAATCGACTAAAACTAATAGGGAACAAGAGTATGAAATCAAAATCACGAACAATGAGGATGGGCCTGTGCGCTTTGGCGCTCGGGGCCGGCATGGCGGCGCAGGGGGCGGCGCCAGTAATTACCGACACCGCGATGGTGCCCAGGTTCACCATTCAGAGCGATCTGGGGGTCACCAACCAAATCCAGTACTGCACCAACCTGAACCAGACCAACTGGGTGGTGTTGACGAACCTGG
>JBAXTC010000127.1:0-14125 GCA_037130375.1 Verrucomicrobiota bacterium
GCGCTAACACTCCGATAATCGAGGAAAAGTGCGCCGACTGCCGTGGACGGCTACGTTTTTGTAGGTTCTTGAATCTGCCCTGGCTTCCGACCTGTAATCTGTTTTTTCTTTTGCGTTGAGGGTTCTTGGAAGCTAGTTTGTGTCAGTCTTGTCCGGTGGTGTAATGGTAGCACAAGAGTCTTTGGAGCTCTTTGTCATGGTTCGAATCCATGCCGGACAGCCACTTTTGCTGAGGAAAATGCAAGTCTGGCTCTGGCGCCAAGGTTATGCCCCTGCCCGCCGTCTCGCTCAAGGAGGCGCTTTGACAGCCAACACCGGGTGAAGTATCACACCCTTGTTAAACATGAAAACGGCGAATGTCAGATAACTTCGACACGCCTTTGGCGACGTGATGGACTGGGTCGCCGACGGCCAGCAGGTGAAAATCGTCAAAAAGGGCAAGGTCATCGCCCTCTTGTCCCCGCCGCCACGCGCCGAGCCGAAACCATTCAAACTGCCTGACTTTGAATCGCGCCGCAAACGCATCTTTGGCAACCGCGTGATGCCGGGCAATATGATCGCCGAGGAACGAGAAAGCTACGAATGGTAGCTTTCGCCGATACGGGGTTCATTGCCTCGTGAGACGATGGGAGCGGGGCATCGGAATGGGCGACATCATTAATATTTAGACTTAGCAATATTAACGGATGGCTGATGGGCGCATGGGCGCATGAAAATAGATGGAAATAGTGTTGACTCCCCCGCTGCCGGCCAGCTATTTTGTCTTGCAGGAACAATAATGCAGACTGCCATTAACAGTTGTCTGTCCGTTAACAACTTCTATGAAGAAAATAGCTGGTATGAAAAACTCAACCTCTAAACTCCTCAGCTCCCTCTCACTGGCGCATGTTGGTTTGACATCCGTTCTGGCCATCCTCCTGCTGGGGGCCGCAGCGCCACGGCTGGCCGCCCAGTCGGACAACTTTAACAGCGCCCCCCCCCTAAGCCCCTATTGGCAGATGTATGCGCTGCCGTACTATGGCACACCGACCTACTCGTTTCCGCCGGATGACAGTGGCGGGAAAGCGTTCAAAATATATGCGCCGCCGACTGGCGACGATCCTTATGGTTTAGGGAATTCCCGGGCGGGGGCTTTTCGGGTGGACGTGCAGTACACAGGGCGGTTCTCATTGGGAACGGACTTGCTGGCTTGGAACGCCGCTTGGAAGCAGGAGGCTGGGATGCTCTTTTACTTGCACAACCCCGGCCTCGGAACGTCGGCTGGTTACACTGCAACCTACTCGTCCGGTTACCACCAATTATACATCAGCTCAATCGCTGGCGAAGTTGCGACCACCGTGGCCGAGTTGGGCACGGGCGCCGTCACGCTGGACCCAACCCACCGCTACCGACTGGTGGCTAGCACTCACGACGGATCCACTTTCGTGTTCCAGTTGTTTGATAAGTCGGAGCCGAACAGCCCGTGGGCGTCCGCCATCGGTCAGGACTACACGTACCAAAACATCCCCGGCTACTGCGGTTTGTTCGTCTATGAGCAGAACTATAAATCGGCGACTGAGGGCGCGGACGCTACGTTTGACAATTACGTTGCGGCCGTGCCGGCGGCGGGCGCCATGCCCGCCACGGTCACGGACATCTTTCCGCCGCCCGCCGGGAAGGAACCCGCCATGTACCCCACAGTCACGGTTGGCATCCTGGATCGCGACACGACGGTTGCCACCAACTCGATCTTGCTATGCATCGATGGCGCTTGGATTCCGAATGCCTCCCTCACCATCGATCCGCAAGTGCATAAGCCGCATAATCCGACCGGCTCTATGAAAGATTTCAGCGGGGCGACGGTCACCTACGCCATTCCCACCCTGCTTGCGTGGGGCAGCAAGCATACCAATAAGGTCGCCTTCATGGACAGCGCCAGCATCTGGCAAACCAACACATGGACGTGGACCAGCTCTTATGCTTACCTGTTTGCCAGCAACAGCCTGCCCATTGGCAGCCTGAGCGTGCGTGGATTCGACACGCGAATGGTGCAAAGTGCCAATGGCGGCGTGGAACTGGACAACTCTCTGGCCAGAGCGCTGCAACAACTGGCCATTCCTCCTCAAATTCCGATTAGCCAAACGACGACCAGCATCGTGCAGCTCCTTAATTGGAGCGAGGCCTCTGAACCTCCCGACAATGTGCCGGGCTTGTGTGCCGGGAACTATATTAACATCGCGGTCGAGTCCCTTGCTTACTTGCAGTTGACCGCCGGCGTTCATCGCTTCCATATTAGAAGTGATGACCGGACCGGCCTGTACTCAGGCGTCAACCTGGCCGACCCCAACGCGCAGGCCTTGTGGGAGAACCCTGACAACACGGCGAACACCACGTTTGATTTCGCTGTTGAAGCCGACGGATTGTATCCGATTCGCTGCATCTGGGAGGAAACGGGTGGCGGTGCGCTCCTTAACCTCTATTCAACGAATTTCGTGACGGGCGATCCCGAAGTGCTGATCAACGATTCGAGCGACCCGGCGGGCGTCGTCAAAGCCTGGTATCCGATCGTGTGCAAGTCATCTTCGTCCGCGACCGGACCCTACTCGGTGGCTGCCACGGCAACAAACAGTGTTGCTTCTGTCGATATCGTCGGCAGTGACTGCGGCCCGACCGTCGTCGGCCAGATGGTGACGGGGGGAACATTCACCGTCCCAATCTCCGGGACGGCGCGCTTCTACTGTCTGGACGGTCCCAGAACGACTAAGATCACGAACATCAGCAAGGGCGTTTCGAACGTCGTGATCACGTATCAAGTTCGATAACCGGTCTCTTTTCGACGCATTGCCCACTGCCGAACAACCAAGTTCCGCAACGATGCTCCATTTGTAACGGGCGGGAACGCCCCGGTTCACTCCGGCGGCGCCGGCTAAAATGAACAGCCTTGACGACAAATCAGATCAGTTGGCGGTCGCATCAGAATCCTCGAGTGCGCCCAGGCAGATCGTCGTTTCGTGGCGTCCTGAAGACCTGAAGCTGCTGGGCACGATGCCGGATAGCGAAGTGGCGCGGTTGCTGAACCGGGCACAAATCGCGGTTCGGCGCCGACGCCAGAAGCTGCGCATCCGGGCCTATCAGTCGCCTTTTCATCTCTGGTCTCGTGAAGAGGAGCAACTGCTGGGAACCCTGCCGGATGCGGAGGTCGCCGCCCGCACCGGTCATCCTCTGAGCGGCGTCACCCAACACCGGCTGAAATTGCACTTAGCCCTGCCACGGCCCGGACATCATCCTTGGACGACTGCGGAAGACAAGTTGCTGGGCACCATGAAGGATCGGGATCTGGCCCAGCGTCTGGGCCGCCCCATGCAAGTAGTCAGGGAGCGTCGCCAAGGACTGTCCATTGCGCCATTTTACCCCGGCTTCCGCCGACCCTGGACTCGGGCCGAGGAGGAGTTGCTAGCCACCATGCCCGATGGGCGACTGGCGCGGCGGCTCAAGCGCAGCGTAGAAAGCGTGCGCGCGCGGCGCGCGGCCAAAGGCATGCCACCGTTCGACCCAAAGAAGCACCATTGGACCGCCGAGGACGAGAAATTGCTGGGGCTGCGCCCGGATGCCCAGGTGGCGATGCTATTGCGCATCAGCGTGGGCGCTGTAAGGCATCGCCGCAACCATCTTCGCATTTCGCTGCCCGGGCAGGCCAGCAAGATCACACCTTCAAAGCCCTGGCTGCCGGAAGATATGGCGATGTTAGGCAAGGCTTCCGATGCCCAAGTGGCCCGCCGGCTGGGACGCTCTGTCACGAGCGTCAAAGCCAGGAGGTTGCGCCTGGGTATTGGTTCAAACCGCCGCCGCTGGACGCCGGAACAAGATGTGCTGTTGGGCAAGTTCCCCGACGGAACACTGGCCCGTCGCCTGGGCTGCACAGTCAAAGCGGTCCAAGCCCGGCGGGAGCGGTTGGGCATACCGGTCCCCAAACCGGAATGAGGTGGCCACGGGATTACGAAAATGGAGTTGGCAGCGCCAACCGGAATTTGACCTGCAACCGGCAAGATGGGAGTATGGTCCATGAGCGATGGTTGCCTGATGCCTCAGGAACGCACCGCGGGCGCTGTCCAGTATGAAACGACGATTTAATTGGGTTCTAAGCGATATTGTTCGCAAGGGTCTGAAGCATTACCTGGAGTGGTCAGCCCGGCTCCGTGGGCAGCGGTTTCATTGCCGCGCGCTGGAAGGGGAGTCGGAATACAATATCACAGTCAATTGCGATCTGACGGTCTCCTGCAACTGCCAGGACTACGACGGAACCGGGCATCTGGGTGACCTGAACAAGAATTCGTTCAAGGAGGTTTTTTTCGGCCCTGTCGCCCAAGGGTTCCGCGACGACCTGGCGAAAGGGAAGGTGCCGATTATGACATGCACCCGCTGCAGCGATTTTCAGCGAGTGCCCAAATCCAAACCCATCCCCAAGCCCCGGCTGCCGTATAAAGGGATGCTGCTCGAGAACACGGTGCGGTGCAACATCGACTGCATCGGGTGCGATCGCCAGTCGGCGGCGCGCATCCGCACGACAACACAGATGGACATGGAGAAGTTGTCGCGAATGGCGGACCTGGTTCATGACCTCCGTTTGGAGATACTATGTTATTTGAACCTCGGGGAGCCATTCTTGTCGCCGAACATCGGGCTGGAACTGCCACTGTTGCGCCGGAAGAACCCGGATTGCAACATCTGGATCTCCACCAACGGAATGGTGCTGAACACGGACACCAAGCGGGAGGCGGCTTTGAGCGCCAGCCACATCTATTTCTCAATCGCGGGCATCAATGACGAGATGCTGAAGAAGTACGAACACCTCGGCAGCTACGAAAAGGCCTGGCGCAACATGAAGGCGCTAGTGGACTATCGCAACGCGCGCGGCCTGTCTCAGCCGCTTGTGGAGTGGAAATACCTGCTGTTTAACTGGAATGACCACCGGCGAACCATCGAGCAGGCCATCGAACTCGCCAAAGCGGCGGGTGTGGACGCCATCTCGTTCTGGCCCACCCACAATCCATTTTACGGATTCTCTTACCGATACGCGTTGGGCCGGCTCAACCACATCGGCGTTAAGAACTGGAAGGGACGCGACCTGGACTTGCGGGCATTGCGCAATCCGAATTCCGAAACCCGGAACAAAGCGGAGATTCGAGTTCCGAAGCCCGAAGCGAGCCAGGAACAAGTTTGAGCAAGCAACCCGGGCAGGGCGGTTGCGGGATTCGCGACAGGGAGATGCTTTCGCCGCAATGCCTCAGAGTTTCCAAGGCGAAAGGACTTTGGTGTTGGCGGCGAATTTTAGCGAGCGATATTGTGGCCAGGGGCAGCAAATCACCGCCAGTTTGACGTCGTCGCGCTGCTGAAGCACGGCGGGGTCGGCCAGGTGTTCGAACTCGTGGAGGCTCGGGGCATTCTCCGGCTTGGCGCCATAGTCGTGTACTACCACACGATAACCCTGGCGTTTGAGTTGCTGCGCCAAGTAAAGCCCGGACGATTCCTCAGTAATGTAGGTATCGGGCTTATAGGACAGCCCCAGGACGGCGATGGTGTCATCCTTGCCCACCAACCTTTTCACCTTTTCGCACAGGTCTGAATTTGTTTGTTGATTAACGCGGTCAGAGGCCTCCGCCAGTGGGGCTTCGAGGCCCATCTGCCGCGCGGTGTAGGCGAGCAGCCGGTTGTCGCGCGGAAAACACGGCCCGCCGTAGCTCAGGCCGGCGCGCAAGTACTTCTGCCCGATGCGGCTGTCGCTGCCGATGGCTTCGAGAATATTGTGGATGTTGGCTTTGGGGAACTGGTCGGCGATCATCCGCAACTGGTTGGTGAAGCTGATCTTCATGGTCACGTAACTGTTCACCGAAATCTTCGTCAGTTCCGCGCTGACCAGAGACATGCGGGCAATCTGCGGGGAATTGCGGTTGTATTTCTTGTAAAGCTGTTCCAGCGCCGCGCCGCTGTCGGGGTCGGATTCGCCGATCAACACCATGTCCGGCTCAAGCAAACCGTTGACCACATTGCCCAGCGCAATAAACTCCGGGTTGTAGCAGACGCCGAAGTCACGTCCGCAGACACCCCCGATTTGCCGCTCCAGCATGGGGATTAAGACCTGGTCCACGGCGCCGGGGGTCGTGGTGGAACTGCAAACGAACAAATGGCCTTTCTTGCCCTGCTCGCGGATAGCCGCGGCGACCGGTTGCATGGCGCGCAGGAGAAATTCGTTCGAGAAACTACCGTCCCGCAGACTCGGCGAGGGCGGAATGAAAAACGTAACGTCGGTGGCGACCGCTTCACGGTGGTTCTGCGTGGCCCGGAGCCGCGTGCGGCCGGCGGTGATCGTCTCGGCCAGGAGGGGTTCTTCGACCGGCGGCAAGCCCGCGTTGACCAGTCGGACTTTCTCCGGGTCTATGTCGATGCCGAGCACGTCAAAACCGCGCTGAGCCAGCGTGGCCGCAATACAGGCGCCGAGCTTGCCCATGCCGCAAACGGAGACCTTCTGGATCGGTTTCATAATCAAATCGTCCGGTGAAGGTAATGAATGACATCCATAGATCAAGCGCAGGCGCGCCGCGCCGCGGGCCTCAGCGGCGGATTCCCTTGTGAAGCCTGCCTCAGCCACCACCATGGCTGCGGCGAGAGTCGGATGGCTGATAACTCATCTTTCCGCCACTCGACAAGGGCTGCGAGCTGCGGTTACATTGCCCGGAATGCAACTTTCGAATCAACCGATGGTCATTGCCGGACGCTTGTTTCGCTCGCGCCTAATTCTGGGCACAGGGAAGTCTTCGCCGCCAATGACCATGCGCGATGCTCGACATATTCCGCTCCCCTGCTAACTTCTGCTTGTGAGTTTTGTCACTGAATTTGATGCGCTGCCGCTGGCGCCTCTGCGAAAGATTGGGACGCGGCTTTGACAGCATAATGGAACCCTCATTCGTTATCGCCAACGGCCAACGCGTCGAGACACCGCTGCCCTGCTCGGTCGAAGAATTCCTGGTTGCGCAAAAGCTCCTGCCCCGCAGCGTGGTGGTCGAGCACAACAGCGAAGCGGTGGCCCCTTCTGAGTTTTCCCATCGCACGCTCCGCGCCGGAGACAGGTTGGAAATCGTGAGGATTGTTGCCGGCGGTTAGCGCGGAGACAAGGGTGGACACGCCACAATAATCTATGTCGCTTCGCCGGAGGACACCGTGCTGGCCAAGCTGCAATCGTATCGTGAGGGTGGTGGCGTGTCTAACCGTCAATGGAACGACGTTCTGGGCGTGCTGAAAGTCCAGGGTGCGGCGCTGGACCGCGCTTATCTTGCTGAATGGGCGCTGGAACTGGCCCTTGGACTTGCTCCATCGCGCTCTTGTGGACGCAGGACTTTCCCCCAGCCTTTGCGTGTCTGCCTCCTGAAAAAAAGACTTCACAGCGGCGAGGTTTGGGGCTAAAGTAACCCATCATGAAGGCGCAACTCGCCCGATGGATTAACGCAGAATTTCTATGCCATTCTGCTCAAGACACCACACCAATGAACACTGACCATCCCCCGCTTGCCGGCCGCTCGGCCCATCTTCACCAGCGCTTCCAGCGCGGCTTTACGTTGATCGAATTGCTGGTTGTCATCGCCATCATCGCGATCCTGGCGGCACTCCTGCTCCCGGCCTTGAGCAAGGCCAAGGAGAAAGCCGTGCGGATACTCTGCACCAGCAATCTCAAACAATGGGGGGTTGCCGTCACCATGTACGCCGGGGACAACCGGGAAGCGTTCCCGAGGAATCCCACGTCCGACGGGGCCAACGGCTTCGCCTGGATGGCGCTTAGTCTGAACACGAACTTTTACCCACAGTACCTGTATCCGAATCGCCCGGGCACCACGACGTCGCTGCGCAAGCAGCAGGATGTAATGTATTGCCCGACCGATCAATGGCACCGTGGGGTGGAATCGGATTTATTGAGGGTGAACCTGATTGGTTACCAGTTTCTGCCCGGACGCGATCCTGATGGATGGCCCTACAACTCGCACGGGTTGGGTGAATGGGCCTATCGGAGGAAGCTTGGCGGGCCTTATCGCAAGGCACCGGTTATGGTCGATAAGATTCAGGCGACGGGCACAAGCCCCACGGGCCCGCTGGTCTGGTTTGGTGGAGATGGATCGTCCAGCAGCATCTTTGCCTTCGCGAACCATCGGGATAGCAAGGGCATCCCCATTGGAGGGAATTTTCTTTTTGAAGATGGCAGCGTGGTCTGGCACAAATTCGCTCTAGCCAGGTACAAGAACACCATCGATGTGGGGTCTATTGACACGTGGGTCGTATTCTATCGTCCTGCAGGGCTTGAACCGGGTCCCTGGTGAGGCGTCCACACTGGCAACAACGCATTTCAGGCCAATCTTTGGTCGCGAACGCCTTGGATTTCGGGGGTCGTTCAGCGAATCTACGATCATGATATGCTGACGCGCGTGCCCCAACCCCCGGTCAACCCGGCCCTGCGCGATCTTGAGCGGCATGATTTCTGGCCCGGCTTCATCGCTGCCCTGATCGGGGGCGTTCTCGTCTTCTGTGGCGCGCAGCACCTGACTGGCGTCGATACCGTCGAGGGCAACACCGCGTGGGAAACTCAGTTGATGAGAGCCTTTTCCGTGGGCGGCCTGCAATACGCCGATCAGATGGCGCCGCCCGCGTCACCGAAGCCGGATAATGCGGCGGCCGGAGCGCTGGATCACTGGGCCAGACAAGACGCCAATGCCGCCCCGCTGACCTGGAAAGTGCGGGTCGATACCGGCGCCAAAAAGGCCTGTCCTACCTGAGTAAAATAAACCCCGGCTGCATGGCGCAGTCAAATCAGTCGCAAACCGTCAGATGGAATGCCAAGTGCCTGAGTGCAAGCAGCGTCAGCCGACTGAACTCGGCCGGAAGCTGTCGCGGCTGCGGCCCTGGGTGCAAAGCGGATTTCTGGGTGTCTGGCTGGCTCCACTGGGCCAGTGGCTCCACGGCATCCCCGGTTGCGTCTTTCACTGCTATTCCTGCCCGCTCTCTTCATTCGGCTGCCCTGTGGGGATTGCGGCAAATTACGCCGCGTTGCTGCCAGTCACCCTGGAAGTTCCTTATATGCTCCTTGGCGTCCTGGTGTTCACCGGGGCGTTAGGCGGCTCAATCGTCTGCGGTTGGGCTTGCCCGTTTGGGTTCCTCCAGGATTTGCTCGGCAGAATCACGACCAGGAAGGTGGCGCTGCCGGGTTGGGCTGGCCACTCTCGCTATGCGGTGCTCGTGGGCCTGGTAATGCTCTTGCCGTTGGTTCTGGGTTTCAAAGGCATCCCGTTCGAGGAGCAGGTCGTCTCGATCTGCCGGCTTTGCCCCGCCGGCGCTCTGGAAGCCGGTGTTCCTTATTCTCTTGAAAGCCTGCTCGCGGGCAAAGGCTGGCTTATGAGCGGGTGCAAGACGGGAATCCTCGTTGCCTTCTTCGCCTCGACCCTCTTCATCCACCGCCCCTGGTGCCGCATTTTCTGTCCGCTGGGCGGGTTGCTGTCTTTGTTCAATCGCTTCAGCCTTTTCCATCTCCGTTTTAATCCCAAGGAATGTGTCGAGTGCAACCTCTGCCGCAGCCGTTGCCAGATGGGCGTGAAGGTGGACCAGCGAGTGAACGTCTCCGGCTGCATCCGTTGCCTAGAATGCGCCACCTGCGGCGCGCTTGAACCTTGCTTCGCCTTCCCCAAAGACACTTCGACACCGCCTCCACCAAAGGCCCCTCCGGATTCCGCTTCACCCACCATCCCTTCGATCTCCTGACGGGACGATGGCCGGAAGCCAGTTCAGCCTGTTATCCGCCTGCGGGTCAAGGCGTCGGATTCTGGTCTTTCCACGCTGCCGAAACCCGCTATGCTCAGCCTATGACTATGGAAGCTCAGACCCGCCGCCAGTTCGCCAGTGACAATTACGCCGGTATATGTCCGGAAGCATTCGCCGCCATGGCCGAGGCGAACCAGGGCCACGAAGTCAGCTATGGCAACGACACGTGGACGGACAAGGCATCCAACCTGATCCGCGACGTTTTTGAAACCGACTGCGAGGTCTTCTTCGTCTTTAACGGCACGTCGGCTAATTCGCTCTCCCTCGCCGCGCTCTGCCAGTCGTACCACAGCATTCTTTGCCACGAACTCGGGCATATCGAGACCGCCGAGTGCGGCGCGCCCGAGTTTTTTGCCAATGGCACCAAGCTGCTGTTGCTGCCGGGCGCCGATGGGAAGATCGATCCCAAGAGCATCGACAGCGCCGTCCACCGGCGGACAGACATTCATTATCCCAAACCGCGCGTGCTCAGTCTGACGCAGGCCACGGAACTCGGCACGGTCTATTCGTTGGATGAGCTGAAGGCGCTGACCGACGCGGCGCGGCATTGCCATTTGCGCGTTCAGATGGACGGCGCGCGCTTTGCCAATGCGATCGCCGCGCTCGGGGCAGCCCCCAAGGAAATCACATGGGGAGCCGGAGTGGATGTCCTCTGCTTCGGAGGTTCAAAGAACGGAATCGCCCTGGGCGAAGCGGTGGTTTTCTTCAATCGTGAACTGGCGCGCGAGTTTGATTACCGCTGCAAACAGGGCGGCCAGCTTGCGTCGAAAATGCGGTTCCTTTCAGCGCCGTGGGTGGGCATGTTGCAGGACGGCGCGTGGCTGCGTCACGCCCGACACGCCAATGCGATGGCGAAGGCGCTCGAAGCCGCTATTTGCCACTTGCCAGGCGTCGAAATCGCGCATCCGGTCCAGACCAATACGGTTTTTGTCCGGCTGTCGGATGTGGCCGTTCAGGGGATGCACCAGCGCGGCTGGAAATTCTATACCCACGTCGGCGCGGAGGGCGAAGCACGGCTCATGTGCAGTTGGGACACGACGGTCGAAGATGTGGAGGCGTTTGCGGCGGATTTGGCTGAACTCACGGCCAAGTGTGACGGAGGGCAATAGTGTGAAATGGATTAAATAGGTTGCATGGGATACCGAGGCTATATGGGAATACGATTCGCGGTGGCCGCCATTCTCTTCGCCGCAGCAGTTGCGGGCACTGCGTTTGCTCTGGAAGAAGTCCCTTACGACGTGGCCAAGGAACCTTGGGAGGAACGTCTGGGCCACCATCGCGCCGTGGTGCGTGTCGAGCAGAAGGCGGACGCCTTGCAGGTGAAGATTCCGTGGCGGCGGCGCGACCGGGATCCGGAGCGCAAACAGATCATCGTCCTGGATGCCGCCACCAACCAGCGCGTGACCAATGTCGTGTGCCTGCACATCGATCGTTTTGAAGGGGTGCTCGCGTTCGAGCCGCAGACCGCGCCGGGGCAGTACCTGATCTATTATCTGCCATACACACCGCAGCCGGCCTGGGGCAATTACGATGGCAATTATCTTCCGCCGCAGGAGACCGCCAGCCCGGATTGGAAAGCGCGCCTCCCCCAGGACACCGCTACACTTCCAAATGCTTCCGTGATGCGTCTCGATGCGAGGACTGAGTTCGACAGCTTCTATCCGATGGAGGTGGTCGCGACGCCAGGTGAGACCCAGCAATTGCTTGATCGGAACACGGGCGGCGCTTGCCTCGTCTTTCCTGAGGACCGCCGCTCCCCCATTCGCATGATGGACGAACTGCCCCTGCGGTGGGTGAAATCCGGTCCCGGCAAAGAATTCCACGGCGAAGCCCATCGCAACGAGTTCTACGTGTTCCAGGCCGGGGTGTGGGCGGCGCGGACAAACCTTCAGGCGCTCGATGTCGAGTTTAGCGGTGAGATTGCGAAGTGGCTGAACTGTTTCAATACCGGCGGCACAAATTGGAACGGTCGAGCTTTCCGCAAGACGATTGCCCTCCCGCAGGGCAAGGTGCAAGCGTTATGGTTCGGGGTGGATGTGCCGCGCGATGCAAAGCCTGGCGAGCATCGCGCCACGGTGACTATTCGTCCCGCGGACGCAGCTTCGCAGAGCATCGAGTTGAGGCTCGAGGTGCTGCCGACCGAACTGGCCGATCGCGGCGACAGCGAGCCGTGGCGGCTGGCGCGCCTGCGCTGGCTGGATTCGACACTCGCGAGCGATGACGCTGTCGTTCCGCCGTATGAGATGATTCAGACCGGGCCGGATAACTCGTTCCGATTTACGGAAAGAACGGTCACAGCCGACACGTTTCGAGAAGCCAATCTGGTCCAGAGCATCGCTTGCAAAGGCGAGCCGTTGCTGGCCGGGCCGATTAAGTTCGAGGTGGAGAGCGTTAATCTGCACGGCACACAGATCGAGGCGGAGCGTGGCAAGGGCTCTCGTGCCAGGGAAGCGACCACCATTGCGTTTGCCGGGTCGGGTGCCAGCGGCCCGCTTCGGTGGAACGGGAGCACGAGACTCGAGTCCGACGGCTGCTTCAACTGCGGGTTTACCCTCAGGACGACGGAATCGTTTTCCGTGACGAACCTTGCGCTGCAAGTCCCGCTTCGCCCCGAGGTGGCCACCTGCCTTATGGGCATCGGCTTGGCCGCCTGCCGCACGCCGACGAACTATACCTGGCGGTGGACGGGCTCTTACAACAGCTTCTGGATTGGCAATGCTCATGCCGGGCTGCACGTCAAACTGCTCGGGAGCAGCTACGAGGGGCCGATGCAAAACCTTTATCACCCCAAGCCGCCGCCGAGTTGGTTTAACGACGGTAAAGGCGGCGTGACCATCACCAACGGGCCGAAGGGGGAGGTCTTGGTCCAGGTCTTCACCGGGCCGTTCGATCTCAAGGCAGGGGAAGAGCGCAGTTTTGAGTTCTCCCTGCTCGTCACGCCGGTCAAGCCGCTGGACACCGCGGCGCATTTCCGGGAACGCTATTGGCACAGCACCCACGACATTCCCTCAGACATCAACGTCATCAACGTTCACCACGCCACGACCCCCAATCCGTTCATCAATTACCCGTTCCTCGCCGTGGACAATCTGCGCGATTTCTGCCGCACGAACCAGGCCGCCGGCAAGAAAGTGAAGATTTACTACACCGTGCGCGAGTTGACCACGCATCTGCCGGAACTCTGGGCCTTGCGCAGCCTGGGAGATGAAGTGCTGGCGGGCGGGCCGGGCGGCGGGTTCCCGTGGTTGCGCGAACACCTGGCCAGCCATTACACGCCGGCGTGGTACAACATCGCCGAGGGCGGCGTGGCTGATGCCGCCGTCCTTACCAGCGGCGCATCGCGCTGGTATAACTTCTATGTCGAGGGCCTCAATTGGCTCGTTCGGAACGTGCCGATTGATGGCCTTTACCTGGACGATGTGGCTTACGATCGCACGATCCTGAAGCGCATGCGCAAGGTGCTCGACCGCGCGCGCCCCGGCTGCCTCATTGACCTGCACTCGAACACCGGCTTCTCCATCGGCCCGGCCAACCAATACACCGAGTTCTTCCCATACGTGAACCGCCTGTGGTTCGGTGAGAGCTTCAACTACGACGCGATGACTCCCGTGCAATGGCTGGTCGAATGCAGCGGCATCCCGTTCGGGTTGATGGGCGACATGTTGCAGGATGGCGGCAACCGCTGGCGCGGAATGCTCTTTGGCATGACGGCCCGGCTGCCCTGGGCGAATTCAGAGCCGCGCCCGGTGTGGAAGGTATGGGACGAATTCGGCATCGGCCAGGCGCGAATGCTCGGTTGGTGGGAACCCGACTGCCCGGTGCGCACGGGGCGGGATGACGTTCTGGCGACCGCTTACGTGAAGCCGGGCAAGACGTTGGTCGCGCTGGCCAGTTGGGCGCCGGAGAAGACCGACGCGCGTCTGCAATTCGACTGGAAAGCGCTCGGATTGGACGCGAGCAAGGCGCGGCTCACAGCACCCGAGATAAGAGATTTCCAACCCGCCAGGGAATGGCGCGCCGACGAACCGATCACTGTCGAGCCAAAGCGGGGTTGGCTGATTTACGTCTCGCCGCAGATGCGGACGACGCCACCGCTTTGAAAAGTCTTCCGAACCTTTCCAGTCTGGCACAATCAATGGATTGACCCAGGAGATAAGTTTCATATTGATTTCGAAGAAACGCCGCGACCTCCAAAGCCGTTATGAACGCCGCCGAAAATAATGCAGGCCCCGCCGAAGCGAGGACAGGGGCGCAAGACAGAATTGGTCGAAGCCTGCGATTTCATGGGAAT